>JALVXV010000145.1 GCA_027038235.1 Campylobacterales bacterium
CATCGCTATCACACAGATCAACTTTTGCTTTTAACTTACAAGCTGCGATGGAGAGTATGCCACTACCACATCCCACATCTAAAAAAAGATCACCCTCTTTGACACTTTTTTCTATTATCTCTAGGCATGAACTAGTTGTTTGGTGATGACCTGTACCAAAGCTAAGGGCTGGATCTATTAGTATATTTATATAACCCTCTTTATCTCTCTCCCAAGTTGGATGTATATAAAAGCTACCCACCTCTATGGGGGTGATTGAGTCTTTATACTTTTTTATCCAATCCTCATTTCTTTTTTTATATATCTTTGTATTTACTGTGATCTCTTCTTTTAAAATTTTAGAGAGTTTTTTTCCAAACTCTTTAACTCCCCACTCTATCTCTTTTACAGGATACTCACTACGAACTATGAGAGTATCACCTCTATGCTCTATCGCCTCAATGCCCAACTCAAAAATAAAATTGCTAAATAGCTCTTGATGATTATTTAAAGTTACTTGAAGCTCATGGTAGTCTTGTTGCATATATTAGCCTAAGACATCCTCAAGCTTTTCTTTTAAGACTTGTGGTGTAAAAGGCTTTACTATATAGTTGTTTACTCCTGCTTTTAAAGCAGTAATGACCTCTTTTTTTCCACCCTCAGTTGTTACCATGATTATAGGCATCTCTTCATATTTACTCTCAGCTCTTACCTTTTTGACTAGCTCAAGTCCATTCATCTCTGGCATATTCCAGTCAGTTATCAATACATCAACATCTGGATTGTCTTGTAAAACTTGCCAAGCTACCTTGCCATCTTCTGCCTCAAGTACATCTTTGTGACCTATTCTTGCAAGAGTGTTTTTGATAATTCTTCTCATAGTTGAACTATCATCTACTACTAAAAGTTTCAATTTTATTCCTTTTGTTACACTAAAATTTTGTTAATTTTATCTTATTTTAGTTTTAGATTACTTTAAATGCCTCTTCTAAGTTGATTTTGCCCTCGTAATATGCCTTTCCTACAATAACTCCTGCTATCTTTTTGCTATTTTTGCACTTTTTTATATCCTCAATCCCTCTAACTCCGCCACTTGCAATAGTGGGTATCTTACTTGCATTTGCTATCTCTTCTGTAAAATTTACATTAACTCCACAAAGCATTCCATCTTTGCTTATATCAGTACAGATGATAGCCTCTACTCCAGCATCTGCAAACTCCTTTGCTAATGTTGTAGCCTTCATGGTACTAACCTCTGCCCAACCCTCAACAGCTACTAAGCCATCTTTTGCATCAATTCCCACAACTATTGGATACTTTTTTGCCATCTCTTTTACAAAATCGGGTTTTTTTAAAGCTATGGAGCCAAGGATAACTCTATCAACTCCCAAATCCATATACATCTTGATAGTATCTTCATCTCTGATACCACCACCTACCTCTATAAAAAGATTACAATTTTGCCTTATCTTTTTTATCTGCTCTAAATTTGCAGGTTCACCTTTAAAAGCTCCATTTAGATCTACTAGATGAACCCATTTGGAGCCTACCTTTTCAAACTCTTGTGCAATCTTCCAAGGCTCATCGCTATAAACCTTAGCACTATCCATAACCCCTTTTGAAAGCCTAACTGCTCTTCCATCTTTTAGATCAATCGCTGGTAATATATCCATCATTTTCCTTTTATGATTTGTATCTCTTCTTTGTTTAACTGATAGAGCTTATATACAAGTTCATCAATCTTTAAAATATTTTCATTGATACTTTTTTCTAACTCTTCTATATGCTCTTTTATCTCTATCTTTTCTACTGCATTTAAACTATCAAAATGCTTTTTATAAAGCCTTATCTTCCCTTTTGCATTTAAAATATTATCTACTTTTTCTATAAAATCATCTTGAGTGATTGAATTTTTTTGAAAATTTTGATATAATTTGTTTATTAGGTCTAAGTGATGCCAGAAAGGTTCTGCTGGACTCAGGATGTGGGGAGTGGCCGTCCCACCACTTAGATTGGATAAAGCTGATAAGTGATGCCAGAAAGGTTCTGCTGGACTCAGGATGGAGAAGTAACCGCCCTCCCACTTATCAGTTTTATCGAATTTTCTCTTTAGTTGTCTTTCAAAGTTTTTTTTACTATTTACATAGAGTGTTACCAAAAAATTATCTTCATCTATGATGTGAAATATCCTATCGTTTTCATTATATCTTAGCGAATATATGATCCTACCATTGTCTATATTTTGAAATAGTTCATCAAACAATCCAAGCGAAAATATAAAAGGAATCAATTTAAAATAATTTTTTAACTCACTATGTCCTCTATATTTTTCGATATATCCCATCTGTTTTGCAAATAAAAACTCTGTGATATATATCTCTTTGCCTTGTAGATATGAAATAGCTATCTTTTTTTCATTATCATATCTCTTTTTTCTTGGCATATTTAAAAGATACTCTACATTATCTTGATATTTTTTTAGGGATTTTGGTATGTTCGGCAAAGGGATGTGTTTAAAGCTATCTTCTCCTTTGCCACCTCCAAAATTAAAAAGTAGTTTAAAGTAAAAGTCATAAAGTTTAGAGTTAAAAATCGCAGTAGCATACTTTAGGTTTAAATTTGATGAAGTTATAAAATATAATTTATTGTTACAA
>JALVXV010000146.1 GCA_027038235.1 Campylobacterales bacterium
TTTTGAGCCTCCTTTACGATATATCCACATAGTGCCTCAACTTCAGTTTTTTTACCTTTTTCATAGTCAAGTTGCATGGATGTTTTTGAGTTGTATGGAAGTGTGATTACTCTTTTTAATATCTTTTTTATCACCTCATTATCTATCTCTACCCCCTTTTTACTTGCGACATTTTTTATCTCATAAAGCACCTTTTCAAGTTCATCTATCTTTTCTTGGGCAATAAAGCCAAGTGGTTGTTTGTAGTATGATGTCATGGAGGCATAAGCTGAGATAAGAAGATACTTTTTCCAAGTCTCAAGCTCTATTTTAGAGGTAAGTTTATTTTTCAAATCTGCTCTATCAAATAGCTCTTTTATCCATTCAAACTGCTCTAAGTCATACTCGCTACTTCCATATATGAGGTTGAAAACTCCTCCATATTTTTTTACAACACCTATCTCTTTTAGATTTGATAAGATATAAATAGCACCATTTAATACCTTTGCATTTGGATATATATCTTTTATCTTTTTGTCATGATCAACACCATTTAGAAGTGGTAATATTACAGTTTTTTTTGAGATATTATCTCTTAATGAGTTGAGTGCATCTTTTAAGTCATAACTTTTTACACAAACCAATACAAGATCAAACTCTCCTAACTCTTTTGTATCATCTGTGATAATATCTGGCTTTATGATATAGCTTCTATCTTCATCGATAAGTTTCAATCCATCCTTTTTTATCTTTTTATACTGCTTTCCTCTGCTGATAAAAACAATCTTTTCATCTCTTTTTGAAAGTATAAGTTTCCCACCAATATATCCACCCACTCCCCCAATACCTAAAATAGCTACACTTATCATAAAAAGCCTTTAGGATGCCTCTAATAATAGGTATCCTTTAATATTAATTGGATATAATTATACCAAAAATATAAAAAATAGGATTTAAAAAGGAAATTTATGAAAAAATTTGTTGTAGTAACTATTTTTTTTATGGGGTCATTTTTATTTGGTGATGTTTATTATGCAAAGCTTGAACCATTTGAGAGTTATACTATAAAAAGTGAAGTTGCAGGAAGGGTTTTGTTTAGTGATTTATCAAAAGAGGGGCGATATGTCAAAAATGCACTTATTATAAAAATTGATGATAAAATAGATAGGATTGATCTTGAAAATTCTATTAAAAAATTAAGTGATTTAATGGAGTTATCAAAATTAAAAAGACAAAATATAGAAAATTTAAAAAGATCATATCTTATAAAAAAGAGAAATTATGACAGGATAAAAAATTTAAAAACCAAGTCAAATCTTGAAAAAGATAATCAGCTTTTAGGTGTTATTGCAGCAAACTCATCCTTGATCGCTGCAAAGGAGTCATTGATAAGTTTGAAAAATCAAATAAAAGATATAAAATATAAAATATCTTTTTTAAGAGATAAAATTTCAAAAAAAAGTATAACTATAAAGGATAGATACATTTATAAAGTAGGTGTCAAAGAGGGTGATTATGTAGCACCCGGTGCAATGCTTTTACAAAGTATGGATATAAGCAAAGCAAAAGCGACCATCTATCTAAGCTATGAAGATAAGGAGAATTTAGATAAAAGAGTTATCTATATTGATGGCAAAAGAAGTGATATAAAATTTTACAAAGTATGGGATGTAGCTGATAATATCAATATAAGCTCATACAAAGCAGAGATTTTACTGCCTCGCAAAAAGGAGTTTTCAAAGGTGGTGAAGATTGAGCTTAGATAATTTAACTACTTGTCCTCTTGATTGTTATGATGGGTGTTCTATACTATTTGAAGATGGTAAATTAAAAGGTGATAAAGCTCATCCAGTTACAAAAGGGTATCTTTGTGCTAAAATGAATAAATTTTTAGAGTACAAAAGAGTTGATGGGGCAAGTTTTAGGGGTAAAAAGATAGAGCTTCAAGAGGCATTAGATATGCTTTCTAAAAAGCTACAAGAGTTTAAAAATAGCAATAATCTTCACTTTATTGGTAGTGGAAATCTTGGAAAAATGCAAAATATCACAAAAGAGTTTTTTATAAGATATGGTTTTTTTGCAACTGAAGGCTCATTATGTGATGGTGCAGGAGATGCTGGTATAAAAGAGGGCAGGGGGGCAAATTTTCTTTTACCTCCAAAAGAGATAAAAAAGAGTGAAGTTGTAGTAATTTGGGGCAGAGATCCATCTATTAGCAATACTCACATACTTCCCTTTTTAAAAGATAAAAAACTTATAGTTATAGATCCATACAAAATAGAACTGACAAAAAAGGCTGATATACATTTGCAGATTAAACCTAGAGGAGATTTTTATCTTGCACTTTTATTTGCAAGGATAATTTATATGCAACAAGCCGAAGATGTAGAGTTTATAAAACAAAAATGCGAAGGTTTTGAAGAGTTTGTAGAGCTTTTTGAGAGTTTTAGCCTGAAAAAATTATCAATTAGGTGTGGTATAGAGGTAGATAAAGCTTGGGAAGTTATAGATCTGATACTAGATAGTAGGACAATCTTTTTAGTAGGTATCGGAGTGCAAAAGTATATCATAGGACATTTTGTACTAAGAGCTATCGATTCATTAGGTGCAATGCTTGGACTTTTTGGCAAAGATGGTTG
>JALVXV010000147.1 GCA_027038235.1 Campylobacterales bacterium
CCAAAGTTATTTCTTAAAAATTTAACAACTGTTGCAAGCTCTGCAAAGCCACCCATTTTACCCATAACTTTTGCATGTTTTTCAAAGTTTACACAAGTAAAGGCATACTCTAGTCTTGGATCATTTTTAATGCCATAATATTTTAAAAACTCCTTACCTACAATGTGAGGAGGTTTGCCATAATTTTCAAAAAGCCCTATATTTACACTTGGCTCTCTAAAATAAACAGGCTTTAGTTGAGCATGTGAGTCAGTTATATGCAAAAGTCTTACATTTCCAAAACTTTTAAGTTTATAGTAATCTCTAAGATTATTATTTTTTGTAATTCTTGTATGAGAGTTTGCAAATATTGGAGTAGCACCAAGTACTGCCATCATATATATAAACTCTCTTCTACCCATATTATTTCTCATTTTACATATTCCTTAGTATTTAAATCCATCGCCGGGTATGTCAAGCCTATAAGTTTTAGCTGCTTCAATATGCTCCTGTACAGCTCTTATAGCAAAAGTACAAGCCCTCCAAGCCGCTTTGGAAGTAGGCATCTTTTTAACTTTTTCTTTACCCTTCTTTTTATAATGAAGCTCTGTTGTTTTACTTCCTTTCTTTATGGCTACCTCTGTATCTCTTATGTAAACTCTATTGGTTATACCCAATCTTTTAAACTCAACCTTCTCTTTGACTGCAATCGGATTGTATTTTTTTGCCAAATCTATCAAAGATTGTAAAGAGTTTGTTTTAGGATTACATACTTTAGCTACATCAAGCTTCATAACATCACCACTATTTGCAGCAGTCAATTCTCCGACACTCAAAAGCATAAAAAAAGCTATAGTCCAAATAAGTGAAATTTTAACTGTTTTTCTCATTTTCAATCCTTTACTTTCTTATATCCGGACCATCTATAGGTAATCCGTTTGACATATATGCCATAAAGTATAACATTTCTGCCGTCCATTGACCACTAGGTTTGTGTGGAGTTTCACCTTGGTTTTTCTCACACCCTTTGATCCTTCTCTCAAGAGTTCCCAAGCTTTGCCACTTTAGTCTATATACCGGAAAGTGTGTAGTTGCACCAAGCAAAGGGGAGAGATACTCTGCTCTTACTCTCTTTCCAGCACCTTGAACATGACAATTTGCACAAGAGAGTTTAAGATAGCCTCTTTGAGAGTAGTACTCTTTTTTGCCTCTTTCATAAGCAGCTTGGGCAGCTTTTGAGTTAATTTTTATATCAATTCTTTTACCAGCTTCTTGTGTCATACTGGCAAAATATGCTTCCAAGTCTGCAATCTTGCCCTTTGTCCAACTCCATGGTTTTTGACCTGCAGCTTTTAGACAATTGTTAATAGCACCTGTCAATGTTATAACTTTTCTCTTTGCTTCATCAAACATTGGATAATTTTGCACTATAGCAGGATTTGGAAAACATTTTTTTATAGCTATATTTGAGTTGTATATCTCTTCTCCGGCATCAATATTATCCAAATATGGTGGCATCTCTTTTATATCATCATACTGCTCTTTTGCATTTTTTGCAAAAGCATAAGTACCAAGCCTAAAATCTTCAATATTTTTAACCGCTATTAAACTACCGTCATGCAACTCTTTATCTGTTGAGTATGGAAAAAACTTTGCTCTATCTTTTAGTGGATTTGAAAATTTTTTCATCATATAGTCTCTTAGTGCCAATCTATCCTTTTCAGCCTGTGCATTATAGCTTGATGCATTTAGTACTACTGTAGCAAAAGCAACTATAGCTGAGACTTTTAATATCTTTTTTATCATAGCTTCTCCTTTATTTTCAATCACTTAAATGATTACCTAATCTTAGCCTTTGTCGTGATAGCATCTCCACTTAAATCTTTTGCTGTGATTTCTATCTTATCACCCTTTTTTGCACCTTTAAATTGAAACTTTATGTAAGGATTTTTCGATAAAAATTGACTTGTGCTTACTTCATATACTATTTCACCATTTGCTTTTGCAACAATGTAGGTTATAAAGTTAGCCTTCTTATTTTTCTTCTTTGCTTGTATATAGCTAAGCATAGGGTGCTTTATCATAGCTTTTACAGTTACTACTCCATTTTTCTCTTTTGCTTTAATTCTTATTTTTTTCATTTTTATTTTCCTTTCTATATTACTTATTTGATTTTATATTTAATGGCTATATTAACCACCACATCCGCCAATGGTTACCTTAACAAGTTTTTTTGTACTATAAAGTTTACCATCAGCTTTTGCTACTACTGTTACATATCCTGTTTTTTGCATTTTTATTCTTATAGAGTAGTTGGGAATTGAATTTTTATGCAGATCAAATACCGCTACTGTTGCTTCTGGATTTGCACTTTGAAAAACAGCTATCTGAGTAGCTGGTAATTTTGTTTTTATTGTAATTGGTATAACTGCACCATTTTCAGCAATAGCTGGTGCTTTTAAATTTATCTTTCCCTCTATTGTTTTATCTGTGCCAAATATCTGTTTGATAGCCTCTTTTGTACCATCTAAAGAGGGTTTCTTTGATTTTTCATCATTTTTTATAGTCCATGCTTTAGGCTTTGTTTTTCTAAAATCCTCTGCCATAACCACTCTTGGTGCTACTGCTGCTACTA
>JALVXV010000148.1 GCA_027038235.1 Campylobacterales bacterium
GTATATAGATGGCAAAATGGGATATTAATGGGTATTGCTAGATGAGAGTAAATATAGTTTATTGCTGTCTTGCTTGAATAGACTCTTATTCTTAGACCCTCAAGATCTTTTGGAGTAAGTATAAGTCTATTGGAGGTAAATTGTGTAAAGCCATTGTCCCAAGCCCCAAGTAGTACAAAACCACTATTTTTAAAATCTTGCAAAATATTTTTATTGTTTGAAGGATCAAAAAGGGCATGTATTTTATCTATATCTTTAAATAAAAATGGGGTATTAAAAAAATCCAACTTTGGTATATAGGTGGCAAATTTAGTTAGAGCCGGGGCTAACATTTGTATATCTTTAGAGCTATTTATCACTCTTAACATTTGTACATCAGAATTTTCTTCATTGATCTCTACTTTGACTACTATCTCACCTTTGCTTATCTCTTTTACTCTCTTTGCAAAGTATAGTGCTGCTTTTGTTTTAGGAGTATTCTCTTTGGTAACTATTGGAAAATGTATAGTAAGTGTTGCATATAGATAAAAGGGTAGCAGTAGTAAAAAAAATTTTATCATAAATCACTCTTTTCTATTCTGATATAATCAATATCCTCATAAAAGATAACATCTCCTTTATGAGTTTTTTTAACTTTATAAAGAGCTAAGTCAGCCTTTTTAAATAACTCTTCAAAATTTTGATAAGGCTCTATCTCAACTGAACCTATACTAACAGAGACCACTTTTTTCATATCATTATCAAAACTCTTTTGTAACTTAAAGAGCTTATTGTTGATCTCTTTTAGAGCACTTTTTATCTCATCTTTTGTATATGATGTTAGCATAATAAACTCATCACCTCCCCATCTTCCTAGTATGCAATCTTGGAAATATTTTTTTACCGATAAGACAAACTCTTTTAAGATGATATCTCCAATATGATGTCCAAAATTATCATTGATATATTTAAAATTGTCCAAATCCAAAAGAGAGAGTCTTAGATAGGAGCTAGATTTGAGTTTATTTTCAAAAGCATATCTATTTAAAGTCCCAGTTAGTTTATCATATCTTGCATTTGTGCTATACTCATTATATAGTCTATCAGCAATTTTTATCTTTGTATAAAAAAACCAGTAAAAAAGGGAGGTTATAAGTATCAAAATAACAAGTAAGATCAAGATATTATAAAAGATAGATACCTCATATTTTTTTGTCTTATCTATCACACTATCAGCAAATCTTTTTATCTTGTTTGAGTCTATCTTGATACCATAGAAAATATCCAAAAACTTTTCATACTCCATCATATAAAAATTCTCTTTGGTAAACTTTATCAAATCCTCTTTATTTTTGTAGATGACAATATTTGGGATAATTTTAATATAGTCATATAAAGATCTTCTTATCTCCTTTGATTTTAATGGATTGGCTATACTCTCACCTACTATATAGTAGCCTGTTTTATGGTTATATATAACTCCATATATTTTGTCATCAGTAGTTTTATTACAAACTCCATACCCATCTTCTATAGGATCACAAGGGAGCTCTATCTTTTTTTCTACACTAAGTATATCATTACTTGCTACTGCAACATGTTGTTGGTTGACTATTTTGATAACTATTGGCAGAGTAAATAGATAATCTGTTAGAGATTTATTATTTTTTACAACAGGAATCAAACTATTTATACTATTTATATAGCTTAAAACTTGCTCTTTTTTTATATTTACATGGTTGTTAAATAGTTGCTCTTTTTTATTTTTTACCATATCTTTTATCAAATTAAGATATTTTAAATTTGCTTTATACTCATCTTCATATCTACTAATAGATATATCATTTAGCACCTCACTAGAATATCTATGCTCAACATAAAAAAGCATTATCACAAAAAGAGCGATAATAAATAGTGTAATAAATGTAATGTAAAAAAAGAGTCGTTTTACCATATATAATCTTTTACATAGCTTTTAATAAACCACTTTGGCATCTTAAATCCAACCTCCTTTGCTCTTTTTACATTTATAAAAAAGATGCACTCTTTTATATCTTCGATCTTTTGTTTATGATTCTTTTTATAATTTAGAAAAATATTAGCCAACTGCTTACCACTTTGATAAAAATTTGCTCCCCCAAATCCTAAAAATCCTAACTTTGTAAAGATATTGTTGATAGAAAAGTCAGGCTTTTTTATATTGTTTAAAAATATATATTCATGCTCTTTTAGGCTACTTTTTTTACCATTTTTATCATAAATGCTCATAGCAAATGGCATAAAAAGTGTATATTTTGGATCGCTATTTACTCTTTTAGTCTCTCTTTCTAGCTCCTCTATATTGTTTATATGGATAAAATCTAACATTTGAAAAAACTTGGTATCTTTAAGCTCCAATTTAATTTGCAATTTAAGCACTTTCCCTACACCATTGCCATAGAAAAATGCTATCTTCTTTATAGGTTTTATCTTATTAAAAACCTCTAAAACCTTCTTTGCAAATATATTTTCTCGCACACCACTTATATTTTTTGTTAAATTATACTCTTTTTCATATCTACTATAGGGATAATTAAGCCCACTAAAAAAGATATGTTTTCCCTGTTTACTGGCTGGAATACCAACCATTTTAAAGGCATCATCATCAATAACTACAACAGAGCTATATTTATTTAGATTTGATAAGATATCTTTAACCCTCTTCTTTACACTCTCTTTGGGTGTAGCTCTAGTATCTAAAAAGTATATATCAAAATCATCCCTTTTATAACCTTTTTCATAGACAGAATTTAAAAAGCCATATAGTTGAGGCTCTCCACATTGGTCATGTTTGGAGTAGGAGTTGACTATCAATATCTTTGCAAAAATAAGCTCACACAGTAGTAAAATAGATATAAAAAACTTCATCTAGTGATCCTTTATATATGGCATGGGCTTTCCAAAATAGTATCCTTGAGAATACTCTATGTTTAGATTTCTTATTTTATCATAAATTTCTTTATTCTCTACAAATTCTGCTGTAACTTTTACTCCAAGCTTATGTGCAAAATTTGTTATTGTCTGTACTATAAGATAACTTTTTTCACTATCTAAAATAGTTTTTATATACTTTCCATCAATTTTTATCACATCAATATCAAGTTCAGCGATCCTTTCAAAATTAGAGTAATCAACTCCAAAATCATCTATTGCTAGAGAAAAACCAGCTCTTTTTAACTCTTTGATCTGCTCTATATTACTCTTTGTTTCCTCATTTGTAATGCCCTCTAAAATTTCAAGCATAACCCTTTTTGGTTTTACACCATATTTTGAAGTTAGATTTAGTAAATTATCAAGCAATCTATTTGTCAAAAGATCATCCTCAGTAATATTTATAGATATTATAAGATCACTATATTTGCTTATCTCTTTTATAGATCTTTCTAGCATTATTTTGGTCATTTCATAAGAGAAACCACCATTTTTAGCAATATTGATAAAATAGTAAGGTGGATAGATCTCATTTTCATATTGTAATCTTGCTAGAGATTCATACTTTACAACTTTGCCACTTTTATTGTCGATGATAGGTTGAAAGTATGGTACTATCTTAGCCTCATTTTGGGTAAAGAGAGCATCATATAGGATGTTGTTAAACTTTATATAGTTCTCTCTATTTTTACCCCTCTGTTTATTTTCATCATAAAATATATAATTTGCATAAGTTATCTTTTTTGCCTCTTGAAGGGCTATAGTTAATTTTTTATAAATTTTACCATTTAAGCTATTTTCACAGACTCCAAATCTAAAGGAGAGTCTTAACTTGATACCTTTATCTTTTATATTTAGGGTATTGTTATAAAAATAGTTACTTAAAAACTCAATATCTTTTTGATAATCATTTGATAAAAACAGAAACTCATCTGCATTCAATCGATAGATTCTTTTATCAAGTAGCTTCATAAATAAGATAGCCATCTGTTTAAGTACAAGATCTCCAACTTCAAAACCATAGATACCATTGATATTGGAAAATCCTTTAATATTTAGCAATACTATGTATTTGTCGCTACTTTTTTTCCTGTCTATGTCAAATATCTCTTTATTATAAGTATTTGTTAGCTGATCTTTGTATAGGAGTTGAATATTTTTTTCAGTAGCATCTTTAACCTTCTTATCAAGTGTCAAGATGAGTTTTAAATTGTTTTTGTATGATTTGTAAAGTAGATAAACAAGGGTAATAAAGAGCATGGTTGCTATAGAAAAAATGGTGTATAAGATAGTTTCTGTTTTTTTAAGCAGACTTCTATCCTCTATAAAAGCTAGAACATATCCCAAAGTATTTCCATAAAAATTTTTAATATGTACTACAGATATATAATAACCACTTTTAAAAAAGCCACCAATATATTTTGGAGTATTTTGGATAAAATAATCTACCCCATACTCCTTTAATAGACTATTTACATCTTTATCTATATCTCTATTTGCAATATTGTATCCATCTATGAAGTTATGCGAAAGGGGTTTGATTAACTCCTTTGTGTATCTCTTATCAATAATGATAGCACTATTTATACCTTGAGTCTCCTTTAGAGTTTTAGATATAGACTCAAAATGCAACATAACTTCAACAGCTCCATAGAGATGGTTGTTTTTGTCAAATATGGGAGCTATGCTTTTAAATGCTATATTATAAGGTGTAATCTCAATATTGCTTATAAGATTTTTATTTTTAAAAACTCTTTTTAAATTTCTATCCTCTTTTAAAGGGGGTTTACTTTTCCATGATATGTATAGATGTTTCATATCTTTATCATACACTCTTATCCAGAGATTATCTTTTGTTGTAAATAAAAATATCGTCTTTCCTATTATGCTCTCTACCTTGTAGTTTTGCTTATTTATGATAGCTTTGGCAAACTCTTTATCGATAGCTATTCTAGTAGCTATAGTAGCGGTCAATCTCTTCTGATTGTTTATTAGTTGCTTTACATAGTTGTTTGTAAAATTTACAGGATCTTTTTGTGACTTTTCTATAAAACTCTCTAAAGTATATACAAATAGCACCAGTAGCATAGTAAATAGTAACAATAGAGTAACAATCGGTGCAATTTTGCCTATACTTTTCATCTTTTTTAAAAGCCTTTAACTATTTTTGTTGTGCAACTTTATATATATCTGAAGTATATCTATAGCTGCAGGGGTAATACCACTTATCTGACTTGCTGCAAATAAAGAGGGTGGCTTTATCTTTTTTAACTTCTCTTTTACCTCGCTACTTAGCCCTGAGATTTTATCAATATTTAAATCATTTGGAATTTTCATATTGATCAAACCCTTCATCTTATCAATTTGCTCTTTTTGCTTTCTTATGTAGTTAGCATATTTTGCCTCTATTAAGATCTGCTCTTTGATCTCTTTTGGCAACTCTTTAAGATCTTTAACCAATCTATCAAGTTTTTCAAGAGTAAAACTCTTTCTTGCTACTATCTTTTTAAGTTCAACTTTATCTGAGATAGCATCCTCATCTATCTCTTTTAGAAAGCTATTATTTGCTTTAGAGGGTGTTAAAAATCTCTCTTCAAGTAGGGCAACTCCTCTATTAGTCTGCTCTTTCTTGTAAAGCATTTTACCATAAGTTGTCTCATCAATCAACCCAAGCTTATATCCATACTTCATAAGTCTTAGATCTGCATTATCCTCTCTTAAAAGTAGTCTATACTCTGCTCTACTAGTAAACATTCTATATGGCTCTTTTGTCCCTTTTGTTACCAAATCATCGATCAAAACTCCTATGTAAGCCTCATCTCTTCTAAGGATGAGAGGCTCTTTATCTTCAAGGCTTAAAGTTGCATTTATACCTGCAATCAGCCCTTGGGCAGCAGCCTCTTCATATCCAGTTGTTCCATTTATTTGACCAGCACAGTAAAGACCCTCAATTTTTTTGGTTTCTAAAGAGTGTTTAAGCTCAGTAGGATCAACAAAATCATACTCTATAGCATAACCATATCTTACTATCTTTGCATTTTCTAAGCCTCTTATGGTGTGTAGCATTTCAAGCTGAGTATCTACAGGTAGTGATGTAGTAAGTCCATTTATATAGTACTCTGTTGCCTCCTTTGTTTGAGGTTCTATAAAAAGATGGTGTCTCTCTTTCTCTCTAAAACGATTTATCTTATCTTCGATACTAGGGCAGTATCTAGGTCCTACCCCCTCTATTTGCCCTGTGAATAGAGGAGCTCTATAAAAATTGTTTTCTATGATTTGATGGGTGGTTTCATTGGTATAAGTTATATAGCAGGGTAACTGTTTAGGGTTGAAATTGAGTCTATTTGTTCTAAAGCTAAAAGGGAGTGGCGGTATATCTCCATCTTGAAGCTCCATTTTTGAAAAATCAATACTCTTAGCATCGATTCTAGGACAGGTACCTGTTTTTAATCTTTGTATATTTAGTCCAAGTTGTTTTAAATTTTCACTAAGTTTATTTGATGGAAATTCACCAAATCTTCCTGCTTTTTGCTTGAACTCTCCTACATGGATAACTCCCTTCATGAATGTTCCAGTTGTTATGATAATTTTTTTAGCATGGTAGTGATTTTTAAGATTGGTTATAACTCCAGCAACCTTACCATTTTTTACAATTATCTCATCTACTATCTCCTGTTTTAGACTTAAGTTGGGAGTATTTAAACAGATATTTCTTGCAAACATTTTATATCTATCCATATCTATTTGGGCTCTACTTCCTCTAACAGCAGGTCCTTTTGATGCATTTAGAGTTCTAAATTGGATAGCCGTATTATCGGTAGTGATACCCATTTGACCACCAAGTGCATCTATCTCCTTTACAAGATGACCTTTTGCTAAGCCTCCTATGGCAGGGTTGCAACTAGCAGCTCCAATTTGCTCTACAAGTATAGTAATAAGCAAAGTTTTTTTACCCATTCTTGCACTACTTAAAGCTGCCTCTATACCAGCATGACCTCCACCAATGACAATAGTGTCAAATTTCATATATATCTCCAAAAATTAATTATCCCAATTCTATATCAATATTTTATTATAACATTTTTGCTATAATATAGAACTTATTTAAAAAGGGTGATTTTGTTTACAGGATTGATAAGAGAGATAGCTGATTGTAAAGTAGAAAATGATAGATTGGTGATAAATGCATTTTATAAACCCTCTTTGGGTGATTCTATAGCGGTAAATGGGGCATGTTTAAGTGTAGTAAGCATAAATAGTATAGGCTTTGAAGTAGAAATTTCTCATGAGAGTAAAAATATCATAGCTTTAGAAAATTATAACTCAAAGGTGCATATAGAACCAGCTATGAAACTAAGTGATAAAGTAGAGGGGCATATACTCCAAGGTCATATAGATACTACTGCGACTATAAAGAAGATGGTAAAAAAGGATAAAAGCCTTGATCTTTACTTAGATATTTCAAAAGAGTATATAAAATTTATTGTTCCAAAAGGAAGTATAGCAGTTGATGGTGTAAGTTTGACTGTAAATGATGTATATAGTGATAGCTTTAGGCTAACTATTATCCCTATAACAGTACAAAACACACTCATAAAAGAGTATAAAATAGGAAGAAGAGTAAATATAGAGACAGATATGTTTGCAAGATATATTTATCATATTTTTAAAAAAGATAAAACTCTTAGCTGGGATGAGGTGGATAAGATAAATGCGATATTTTAAAAAAGCTAAGAGCAAAAGCGAAAAAATAAACATTAAAAAGCTCTCAGCTCTAAGCTTATGGCTTCTTTACCCCTTTATACCGCGAACAAGGTGAGCAAAAAATGTCATATATAAGAGCTTGGTTTGAAGATGAAAATGTTCTAGCATTTTTTACTGATAGGTTTGGAGGAGTTTCAAGTGGAGTCTATGAGAGTTTGAATGTAAGTTCAAATGTAGGAGACGATATACGAAATATCGTTCAAAATAGACAGATTATCGCAGATGATAACGGTTTTTTACTTGAAAATTTAGTATATATGAAACAAATTCACTCTAACAATGTCAAAGTTATAAATAATAGTTTTATAAATGAGATAAAAGAGTGTGATGGAGTTATAACTTCAAAACAAAAAATCCCACTAATGACTATGGCAGCTGATTGTGCACCGATACTGATATATGATAAAGAGAAAAAGGTTATCTCAGCTATTCATAGCGGAAGAGTAGGGACGAAAAAAGAGATAGTTTTATCAGCTTTAGAGTTATTTGTAAAAAATTATGGTTCAAAGGTTGGAAATATACTTGTGGCAGTTGGTGCATCTATTGGAAAATGCTGCTATGAAATTGGAGAAGAGATAGCTAAAGAGATGGATAAAAGATATATTGAAAAAAGAGATAATACTCTCTATCTTGATATAAAATCTATGATAAAAGATCAACTTTTACAATTTGGAATAAAAGAGAAAAATATGCAAATATCTCCCATTTGTACCTGTTGTGATAAAAACTATTTTTCTTATAGAAGAGGTGGGAAATGTGGTAGATTTTGTGGTATTATAATGTTAAGGAGTTAATAAAATGAACAAATGGTATAAAAATAATACACTATTAATGATACTAAGTGTATTTGTATTTGTAGGAGGCTACTTCTTTTTAAGACTAGCATACCATATAAGCGATAAGATGCCTTTTACTCAAGAGATAATACTTATAGTATTGGGTACTTTAGCAACAGTATTGATAACTGCTATGCTTTTAAATAAGCAGACTGAAGTGGAGTTGCAAAAGGAGCAAAGTATAAAATTTTTAGAGCTTAAAAGTGAGACCTATCAAAAGATTATAGATCTTATGGAGGAGATCGTTGAAAAGAGGGTTGTAACCAAAGAGGATAAAAATAGACTTATTTTCAATACCCATAGAGTTGCATTGGTCGCTTCTGTATCAGTTTTAAATGAGTATCAGCAATTTTTGGAAGCATTTAACAAAGAGACAAAAGATGGTGTAGTAAGTGTAGAAGATGCAAATCACCTAAATGAGGCTTTAGCAAGACTTACTATCTATATCAGAAAAGATTTAGTTGGAGAGTTAGATACTCAAAGTGGACTTGATATAGAAAAGATCAATAGGCAAATTCTATCAAATGCAACTATAACCAAGTATTAGCTTAGGTCTTTCTAAGGGTATTACCTATTATTAGAGATGCCCTTAAACCTATTTTAATGAAAAAGAGAGTATAATCCATCCCCTAATCTCACACACACCAATCCTTGAAGGTTGCTCATTAGAGTTGATGGGTGTGGAGGATAAAACCAAATATCATAAGGAGAGACAAATGGTTACTATGAAGGACCTATTGGAGTGTGGTGTTCACTTTGGGCACCAAACAAGAAGATGGAATCCAAAGATGAAAAAGTATATCTTTGGAGAGAGAAAAAATATCTATATCATTGATTTGCAAAAGACTTTGAGATATTTTAGATATACTTACAATGTAGTAAGAGATGCAGCAGCAGAGGGCAAGACTATACTATTTGTGGGTACTAAAAAACAGGCAAATGCTGCTATCAGGGAGTATGCTACTAAGTGTGGTATGCCATATGTAGATCATAGATGGCTAGGTGGAATGCTTACAAACTTTCAAACAATAAAACAATCTATTAGAAAACTTGAAGTTATCCAAAAGATGGAAGAGGAGGGTCAACTTGATCTTTTAACAAAGAGAGAGGCCCTTGTTTTAAAAAGAAAAAAAGAGAAGTTGATGAATTATCTTGGTGGTATCAAAGATATGAAGGGTACTCCAGATATGATCTTTGTGATAGATACAGTCAAAGAGAGAATTGCTGTTAAAGAGGCAAATAGGCTAGGTATCCCTGTCGTTGCTCCTATAGATACAAACTGTGATCCTGATGTGATAGATTTTCCAATCCCAGGAAATGATGATGCTATAAGAAGTATCCAACTCTTCTGTAGAGAGATGTGTGAGGCTATCATAGAGGGAAAAGAGATATTGGCTCAAGATCAGGAGGAGGAGGCTAATGTGCCTTCTGAAGATGAGAGTAAAGAGAGTCAAGAGGATGTGGCCACAGAGGAGAAAACTGAGGCTAAAGAGAGTAGCGAAGAAGAAGCAAAGAGTGAAGAAGAAGGAGAATAGTAATGGCAGCAATTAGTGCATCATTAGTAAAAGAGCTTAGACAGATGAGTGGTGCAGGTATGATGGACTGCAAGAAGGCTCTTAGTGAGACAGATGGTGATATTCAAAAGGCTATGGATATCTTAAGAGAGAAGGGTCTTGGAAAGGCAGCTAAAAAATCTGATAGACTTGCTAGTGAAGGCTTAGTAAGTGTTGTTGTAAGTGATGATTTTAAAGTTGCTACAATGACTGAGATAAATTCTGAGACTGACTTTGTTGCAAAAAATGAAAACTTTATAAATTTAACAAAAAAAGTAACTGAATTTGCCCAAAAGTGCGAAACAGAAGATATAGATAAGATAAAAACAAAAGAGATTGATGGTGTAACCTTTGAAGAGTTTTTCAATACCCAAATAGCAACTATCGGTGAAAATTTAGTATTTAGAAGAACTGCTACTATAAAAGCTAAAGAAAATGGTGTAGTCAATGGTTATGCACACTCAAATGGACGAGTTGGTGTAATTCTAGGAGCTGTTTGTGGAAATGAGGAGGCAGCTAAAAAGGTTGCACCTTTGCTAAAAAATATAGCTATGCATGCAGCTGCTATGAAGCCAAAATATATAAGTTATAAAGAGTTAGATCCTGAATTTGTTGAAAAAGAGACCGCAGCACTTAAAGCTGAAGTTGAAAAGCAAAATGAAGAGCTAAAAAGATTGGGCAAGACTTTAAAACATGTTCCAAAGTATGCAAGCAGACTTCAACTAACTGATGAAGTTTTAGCTGAGGCTAAAAAGGAGCTTGAAGAGGCTTTAAAAGCCCAAGGCAAACCTGAGAAGATTTGGGATAGGATTATTCCAGGACAGATGGAGAGATTTATAGCTGATAATACTTTGCTTGATCAGGAGTTGACTTTGCTTAGTCAATTTTATGTCATGGATGATAAAAAGACAGTAGAACAGGTTTTACAAGAGAAGTCAAAAGAGTTGGGTACTAAGATAGAGATAGTTGAGTATGTTAGATTTGAACTAGGAGAGGGTTTAGAGAAAAAGGGTTGCGATTTTGCAGCAGAAGT
>JALVXV010000149.1 GCA_027038235.1 Campylobacterales bacterium
GAGTAAGATAAACTCTTAGCCCCCCAACTCAGATACCATTTAGCTAATCTCCAAAGATCCTAAAACAAAGAGTTAGACTTTTTGCAATAAAGTTACAAAGATATATCCCACCCTACATCCTAAATAGTGTATAAAATAGTTATATTTTTACATATACTAAAACAAAAATAGTTCTAAAAGTATAGTATTTAAGTTAAATTATATAATTTTTTTCCTATAATACACAACATATCGTATATATAAAACAAGATATAAGTGTAAAAAGTAGCTATTATTTTATACAAGAAAGTTATATAGCTAAATATCTAGTAAAGCTTGGTGTTAAATGGAAATAAATGATATTTTTAATCTTTTGCATAATGCCATAGAGGCTCAAAATTTTGGTAAAAAAATCTCTCAAAAGGAGATGGCAAAGAGGTTGGGAGTTTCTATGAGAACATATCAGGATTGGAGACTTGGCAACTCCAAGCCTCAAGCAGTTTTAGCAGTATTTAAACTCTTAAGCTCTTTGGATGATGATGAGGTATTAAGAGTAGTAAAAAGAGTAAAAAAAGAGATAGGGTAATTTTATGGCAGTAACTTTAAGTGAACAGGAAAAACAAGCATTGAGTGATATTTTTATCTCATTAAGGGATAGGAGAGGTTTTTTTTATAAGATTGCCTTTGGAGTTAAAAGAGCATTAGTTTATATCTCTCAATTTAAAAGAGAGCAAAAAGGAGTAAAAAAGTAAAGATAGGGTAATGCCATAGAGCCAATTATAGTTTAAATACTCCATTACAGCTCCACCTAAAACCGAAAAAAAGATACCGATAGAGACTATATTTGTTTGAAGTGCCACATAGACAGGTCTCTTCTCTTCAGGAGCTAGTATCAGTATAAGGTTACCAAAAGCAAGTCTTAATCCATCTGTTGCAACTCCAAAAAAGAAAAATATAATATAGTATGCATATATATCTCTTGTTGATAGCCAAGCAAGTATGATAATGCTAAGCAATATTGAAGTAGAGATATTGACTATTACTCTATTTTTACCAAGTGATGATAGTTTTCCCCAGATGAAATTGCTTAGCATTGCTCCCCCCATCTGTATAGAGATAAAAAGTCCAATATCTGTACCGCTAAGAGAGATATACTTTTTTGCTTGTAGTATCACAAAGGGGAGTGCTATCATATATGAATATGAAAAGAGATATGAGAGTATTTGAGTTTTTAAGTGTAGATCATTTTTTAATATTTTAGATGCATTTTTTAAAAACTCTTTGAAACTCTTCTCCTTTTTGGATATATTTCTCTTTTTAGGCTCTTCTATTTTGCTAAAGATAAAAAATCCTACCCCCATAAATATTGCACTAATTATAAAAAGATATCCATAGCTTTTTGGTGCTTCAAAGTGGTTTAGTATCCATCCAGCCGCTGCTCCACTTAAAATAGAGCCAAAACCTGTAAAAAATTGTCTATATGCCATGGAGTATCCGCGATATTTGTGAGAAAACATCTTTGCAAGTAGCTCTCTAAAATAGATAGCACCAAATCCAGCTGAAAAGCTAAAGAAAAAGAGTCCTAAGCCTATAAAAAATAGAGTTAAGCTCTTATGTTTATCCCCTAAAGTTAATATAACAAAACCTATACTAAACCAAGATAAAAATCTCACCATAAAGACTCTTTTCATAAATGGTAATACATAGGAAAAACTTTGTGCATAAAAAGCAGCAAACATTTGTACCAATATCGCTCCACCCCTTAAAAGAGAGACAAAAAGTCCTACCAATATAGAGCTAGAGCTAAAATGATGCACGATAAGTGGAAGTATAGTTGAAGGCTCAGCTATTGCAGTACCAATACCTAGAAAAAAACCATGACTTACATTTTTGATATGGTTTGCTGTTTTATCTATGAGACTTTTATCTTCCAACTTTTATCCTTTGCTTCTAATTATGTAATTTGGGATTATATCAAAAAAATATTAGAATTGCACTATCTTTTAATTATCAGGCTTAGAAAAATCACTTTATAACATTGAGTGTACTAGACTAAAGAAAATTTATTTTAAAAATTTACATATTTTTATATAAAATACTTGACATTTATACACTCAATGTTGTATAATTACATCAGCAATTAAGAGTAGTGAGTGCTAAGCTAGAGTTAGAAGGAGTCTTGTAAGAGATGAGTAAAAAGGATATTATCTTAAATAGTGTAATAAGAGAGTATCTTAAAAAAAATGCTCCAATAGGCTCTAGCGAATTAAAAGAGAAACTTGAGTTGGATATATCTGCCTCTACAATTAGAGTATATTTTAAAAAACTCTCTTATGAGGGCATCTTGATGCAACTTCATACAAGTAGTGGTAGAGTTCCAACTTGGATAGCACTCAAGAGGTATTGGCAGGAGCAATTAGGCAACATAGATGAGATAGAAGTAAGCAGTATAGATGAGCTTAGAAATTGGGTAAGAGAGTTTGATATATACTGTATGTTGCAATTAAAAGATGATATAAAGCTTAGTGAGATAATAAATGTAGAGGGTAGATTTCTACTTATAGTCTTTGAAGATAGAAGTGTAGTTTTAAAGTATAATGAAAAGGT
>JALVXV010000150.1 GCA_027038235.1 Campylobacterales bacterium
CAGAATCACCAAAAATGGTTACATTTGATATATCCTTTATCCTTAAAAGTCTAAGTCTTAATTTCTTTGCATTTTCTATAAGTTTATCTCTGCTAAGAACTTTGCTATATATGGAGACTTGCATAAGCCCTCTTGCATGAGCTACCGTGCTTATAGTAGGATCATTCATATCGCTTGGAAGATTTGATTTTATAGAGTTTATAGCATCTTCTACATCTTTTTGTATTTTCTCTTTATCTACTCCCTTTTTAAGTTCAAGTGTGATAGAAAATCTCCCCGGCACTATTCTCGAAGAGATAGTATCTATGCCATCTATATTTTGCACTTCTGCCTCTATCTCTTCAACAGCTATTTTATTTAAAGCATCCAATGATGCTCCGCTGTAACCGCCTCTGATAGTTATAGAATCAGGCTCAATAACAGGAGAAACCTCTTTTGGCAAGAGTGTATAGCTATAGATACCAGCTACATAAATCAAAATAAAAAGTATATAATTAAGCTTATAATTTTCTATAAAAAACTTAAGCATTCTATCAAACATTTTTTATATCATCCTAACTATTTTGCAAATAACTATAAGATTCACTTGCTAGTATAGCTGCACCAAATGCTGTGGTGATTTGAGGATGTTTTGGTATATATATCTCTTTAGACAATTCATTTTCTATAGCATTTACAAGCCCCTCATTTAATGCAGGTCCACCATCAAAATAGATAGCCTCTTTTATACCTACTCTTTTTACAAGCTTTATAATCCTTTTGGCAATTGAATAGTGAACTCCAGCAACTATATCTTCAATAGAGTGATTGTTGCCAAGCAAACCAATGATCTCAGACTCAGCAAAAACTGCACAAGTGCTATTTATAGACAATGGTGTTCCTTTGGACATAAAGTGATACTTACCAAGCTCATCTACTCCTATTTCAAGATTCATAGCTACCACATCTAAAAATTTTCCAGTACCTGCGGCACACCTATCATTCATAGCAAAATTGATAACATTTCCTTCATTATCCAAGGAGATAGCTTTTGAGTCTTGTCCACCTATGTTGATAATAGTCTTTATATCGCACTCACCTTTAGCAGCTGCTCTAGCTCCTATAGCATTTGCTGTAATCTCACTAATTTTTTCATTTGCCTCTTTAAAAAGTTTTCTTCCATATCCTGTTGCAACTATATAAACTAGCTTATCATCTTTTATATTTAAAGATTCTAAAAGCTCTGCTAAAGCCTCTTTTGCATACTTATAAAACATACTACCACTAGCACTTATCTTTTGTCCTACCAAATTTTTATCTTCATCTATTATTGCTATCTTTATAGCGGTTGAGCCTATATCTATACCTGCAAAATATTGCATTATCTTTTTCTCCTTCTGTTTTTAAGTGATTCTATAAAAGCTTCTATCCTAGTAGTTAACTGCCCCAAATGACTAGGGCTATAATCACTCTCAAGATATAGTACAGCAATTCCTGCCTCCTCCATCGCATTTAAAACACTTCTTTGTTCCATTTCATACACTTGACATCCGGCAAATGCTTGATATACTACACCCTCGGCATTATACTCTTTGACCAAATCTATTATTCGTCTTATACGATCATGATTTTTTGTAAAAATCGGACAAGTACAACCTTTAAGGTATCTATCTGAAATAGCATCTACCATATCATACAAAAACCACTCATCAACACTTACCATATCGTTAAACATCCTATTTGAACTGCAAGTCTCATCTGCCACTATCAACCCATCAGATTGCTCTATAATAAGAGGAATTTTAAGATTGGGAAATATCGGCGGTGAGCCTGTGTAAACAATCCTTGGACTATTTTTATGCAACACATTCTCCTCTTTGGATTTTGGTTCACACTCTTTTATAAGTTTTTGTACCGCCTCTATCCAATTATCCAGTCTATCAAAGAAAAAGGCATTTGTAACTAAAAACATATCCACACCCAACAAGGGGGGATTGCTACTTTTTCTAAGAGAGTTTAGCTGATGATAAAGATATTGAGCATATCCTATCTTTTGTATAGTTTTTTTAAGCTTTTTTCTAGTAAGCTTAACACCTAAATTTTTAGATAACTCTTTAGTAAATTTTCTAACACTTCTTCTCCAATACTCTCTACTCTCTTCACTCTCCTTTGTCCTTGGAAACTCCATGTCATATAAAGCATAACCCATCTGTTGTATAATTGCACCGGACTTTGACTTTTGATCACATGTTGTAGGGGATATGATAAAATCAGGCTTATCGCTAAAATTATCAGAACTAAATTGACCTATGGTAGCTTTTACAAGCGGACAAGCTTTAGATGGGGCTAAATCACTTCCTATCTCATCATCTGTATAAAATCCATTGCATAGCCTTATGGGTACTGCATCCAAAGCATAAATAATTTCATAAGGAATTTGAATACACATTGTTCCTACTTTTACACTTTTTGTGTGTAAAGGCTCTCTTTTGCAATAAACTTTTTCAAATAGATCATAAAAATAGTTCATACTATCAAGAGGCTTATCAAAATCATTCTTTATCTTATCAAGGACAGCCACACTCTCCATGGCTTTAT
>JALVXV010000151.1 GCA_027038235.1 Campylobacterales bacterium
TCAGATATTTTACAAATAGGTGTCAAGCTGTTTAAAAATAGTATTGGTGATCATGCAAATAGCATTGATGACAACTCATTAATGAGTGCTTTAGGAGGACTTTTAGGAAGTGGCAATGGTGCTCCAAGTCTTGGGAATATCATATCATCTTTATCAGATGGTAATCTTACTCAAATAGTCTCTTCATGGATAGGTAGTGGCGAAAATCAACCTATTGATGAAGGTGGCCTTGCTAGTATGCTAGGAAGTGATCAGATATCTTCAGTTGCAGAAAAATTGGGACTAGATTCAAGTATAGTAGCAAAAGGGCTAAGCAATGCTCTACCAGATATGGTAGATAAAGCAACTCCAGATGGCTCTACATCTATGCTAGACTCTTTTGGTGGCTTAGATGGAATTATGGATTTAGCAGGTGGGTTTTTTGGAGGAAAATCATAATTAAAATTTTTTAAATTTTATATTATTTAAAATCTTTATAGCCCATAAGGTCATAATAGTGCCTACAATGATGGAGATATTTATATGCTCATGCAAAAAGATAGCACTCAATATGATGGCAGAAAATGGGACTAAAAATATAAAGGTACTTACATTACTAGCTCCAAGTTTGCTTATACCTATAAAATATATAGTGTTTGAGTAAACGGAGCTGATAATGGATAGTCCAAGCAAGTTTATCCAAAAGTAAAAATCAAAACTTTCATACCTTATACTCTTAAAATCCACAAAGAAGAGTCCATCCAAAAAAATAGTAATAAGATAGAGATAAAAGCTAAAAGCAATGGGTGAAATATCTTTGACTTTAGAGCTAATGATAGTAAATATAGGCCAAAGTATTGAGGCTAAGATAAAATATAAGTTTTGTATAGCAACTATATCTTTTAGGTTAAAACTCCAGATATTTAGCATTGTCAAAACTCCCAAAGCTCCTAAAGCAAGAGCAAAAAAATCCTTTTTTAAAAGTTTTTTCTCTTTTAAAATAGCTAAAAAAAGATATGTAAGTATAGGCACAAGTGTTGTTACAAAAGCTCCTCCTAAAGCAGCTGTACCATACTTGGTACCAAGAAAATAGTACTTCATGTAAGCAATAAAAACAAAAGAGGCTAAAAATGCGACTAAAAAACTTTTTAGATCTATTTTAAAAGACTCTCTAAAATAAAACATAATAGGCACCATAGCAATAGCGGTGATAAAAAAACGGAAAAATACCATATCATAAGCATTGATATAGTGGCTTAAAACCTTTGCATTTATCCAAGAGGCTCCCCACCCTATCATTGCAAAAAAGAGGAGTATATGAAGTATGTTTTTCTCTTTTTCTTGCATCTTTATCCTTTTTTTGCAATGTTACTCTATTTTATAGATTTAGTATAGTACAAAATTGCCTTTTTTAAGAGTGAGACCATAAAATTTTTTAAAATTTCTTGTAAAATGAGACTGATCGCTAAAACCAGCATAAAAACTAGCTTGGCTTAGAGATACCCCTTTTTGTATCAAAGAGTTTGCATAATTTATCTTTTCATTGATGATAAAGTGATGAGGAGTGATGCCTAGCTCTTTTTTGAAAATCCTCAAAAAGTGGTATTTGCTTAAGTGTGAGATGGCAGACAACTCATCTAAAGTAATATTTTTATCAATATTGCTTTTTATATACTCTATACTACTTTTTATCATCTTTTTATCGCCACTAAAGTCCAGCCTCTCTTTGGTAAAAGAGGTATAATGTATAACAAGATATGACAAAGCCTCTATCAGTAAGCTTTCAATCTTTAAGCTATCCTCCTTTTGATAGATCGATAGAAAAAAGTTGTGAAGTTTTATAAAGAGTAGGCGATCATTTATAATATGCTTTTTAAAGATAGGTATCTTTTTTTCAAAAAATATCTCTTCATATATCTTTGAAAGCAGTTCAACCTTAGGATAAAAGTTGATATGAGACCACTTTTTAGATACTCCATGATGAATCTCTCCTGGATTATTTACTCTACAAGAGTCTTTATAGTAGTTTGTATTGCTATTTGATTTGTTAAGCTTTAGCAGACCCTCATAGGTTATACCTATAGTATAAGTGTCATGATAGTGCTTTTTAAAATGGGCATCTAAATTTTTAGCATTTTCAAAAAGAGTATTTTTTAAAAGTTTTATCATAGGTTTATTATATCTAAAAAATGGATTGGATTATAGAACAAAATTGCTTTTTATCTTAAACAGACCCTATATCGTATCAGCACCAATCATTAAAAAAGTGGACTTTTATTAAGATAATTCAGATACTTTTACTCCTATTTAAGCAAAATTGATATATATTTTCAAAAAGTTTATATCAAAAGGAAATATATCATGAAAGAGATAACTATGAGTACAACAGTAGCAGAGCTTTTAAATGAGTATGAGGGGATGAAAGATATACTTATAGAGATAAATCCAAGGTTTAAAAAGCTTAACAATCCAGTACTTAGAAGAACTTTAGCAAAAGTTGCTACAGTCAAACAAGCCGCCATAGTCGGTGGAATGAAACCAACTGAACTTTTAAATAAACTAAGGCAAAAAGTTGGG
>JALVXV010000152.1 GCA_027038235.1 Campylobacterales bacterium
GTAACTACTTGAGACCATCCAAAATTCATTCCAGGAATTGCCTTCATCTGTACAGTTGTATGAGAAGAGGCAAACTTGCCTGTTGATAAATCTTGCAAGTCTATTTTGGTATCTTTATCCTGCTCTATCATAGGATCTTTTTTACCATAACCTAGAGCTTTTTGACTAGAGTGGCAACTCTCACAAGTTCTAGCTTTGTTGTCAGTAGTGTGTGGCTGAACAGGAGACATATCGATACCTGCAACTATATGACCATTATCATGAACTCTAGCTTGTTTATTTAAGATAAGAGTTTCACCTTTTGGACCAATTACAGTATAAGTTACTTGACATCCTGGCATAATAGGAGTAACAAGACCTTCACCATTGATACCAAGAATTGGGTCCTCCCACTCAGTATAACTTCTAGTCTCACTTGATTTACCTATCTGTTTTTTACCCTTTGTTCCAAGTACTGACTCGCTAGTTTCACCATTTTTAAAGTGAGTTGAACCACTTGCTATCCAGTCGATCTTACTCTTACCTTTTCTGTAGTCAGTTTTTACATGACATCCATAGCATTGTGGTGCCCAGCTTGAGTGACAAGCATAACACTCCAATTTTTCCATGTGTGATTTGACTGAGTACATTGCAACTTCACCAGCTTCTGATAACTCTTTTTTGATCTGTTTAGTTTTCAAAAGAGGTACTATCAAATCTTTTCCACTAGCTAAGTGAGCTATGACTGTATTTGATCCTTTTTTCTTAACAACATTGCCTAAAGGATTGCCTCTAGTTGATAGCAAGTATCCACCTTCAGGGTCATATACCATACCTTGTTGCATCCAAGCTGGAAGTGTTTTTGCTAAGCCTCTTGGACCTTCAGGGGCACCTACAGCTAACTCATTTTCTCCATAACCTATCTTCAACTCCCAAGGGAATTTAGTAGTAGTACCATGACAATCTGAACACTCGATCTCTACTTGACCTAGAGTAGTTCCTGCGATATTTCCGTCACCATGCATATCTATAGATGTATGACAATCTTGACAAGTCATACCTGCTTTAAAGTGAATATCAGATTTTAAATGAGTATATCTTTTACCGTGAGTTTTGCTCTGAGCTTTACCACCTGGCATTAGAGGTGAGCCGTAAGGCTGCTCCATCATACCCATAAAAGATACACCTATTCTTTTACCCCTATTGTGGCAAGAGTTACAAGTCTCAGGGTGAATTCCACTAAATGTTACACCAGTTGTTGGAACATGAACTTTAGCATCTCTTGTTCCTTGCATTTGGTGAACAAGCAAATGACCATGCTCTTTTTTGTTTATAGTAGGATCATTACCTTCATAAATACCCTCATTTCCGTAAGGAATATGACATGCACTACAACCCATACCTCTCCAGTCACCTCTTCCTTTTCTACCTCTTACACCGATGTGACATCTTTGACAATCACTTCTTTGGTAAGAGATACTAGCATGATAGCCCATTCTTTTTAGATAAGCCTCTTTGCTTTCACCCGGCTTTTGCATCAAATCTGCAGAAGATTGTGGTGGAAGTGGAAGTTGCTTAAGTTCAGTTGGGAATTGATCAGTATATTTCTTAACCATTGCAGTCATATACTTTTTGTATGTTTTTGTTCCCCAAGCTGGAACTTGACCATCTGTATCTTTTACTGCATAGTCACCAAATTTTACCTTTTGAGTATCTTCGCTGCCGAATGTATGCAAGTTTCCTTGAATCTTACCAGCTTCTGTCGCCATAAGAGCTTTTTTCATATTGCTTACAGTATCAGCATGGCAAAGACCACAAGTCTTATCCATAACCCAGTAACTTCCGGGATCTCTAACAAATGCCTCTAACCCTCCTGGATGACCGGGAGCTCCTTTGTGTGCCTCTTTTTTGGTAGTAGCCTTTGGATTACCACCATGGCAGACGATACACCCATTTGGATCGCCTATACCAGCACCCATTGCCTTGATCTGTTGCATCATTTGTGAATCTTGATGCCTTATGTCCTCTATGCCTTTGTGGCATGACATACAGTCTGCAAAGGCCCAAGAAGACAGCAGGATCACAAAGAGTGCAACTTTGCTTAAACCTGATCTTAGCATTTTCTCTCCTTTTAATTTTTTGTCAATCTACTTGACTATACGAAATCATAGCAGATAAAAGTGCCTTTAAAGTGCTTTTTCTGATAAAAAATAGTATTTTTTTAAATTTATATTTATTTAAGAAAATAAGATGTAATATTTCGTAAATTATTTGAAAAACTTATTATAGTTATATTTAATAATTCTTATAATAAAAGGTTATAATTATGAAAAAAGCTCTATTTTTTCTTGCCATTTTTACTGCACTATTTTCTCTAAATGCTTCAGAATTGGGGATGGATTGGAGAAATGATGTAGATGATGCAAAAGAGGCTGCTATAAAAGCAAAAAAGCCTATTATCTTATTTTTGCATTCAAGAAGTTGCTTTTACTGTCCTAAGATAATTGAGCAAGTTTTACCAAATCCAAAAGTAAAAAAATTTCTTGATAAAAATTTTAT
>JALVXV010000153.1 GCA_027038235.1 Campylobacterales bacterium
AATCAACATCACTACTTCTTAAGTAGCCAAGCTCGATCTGATCAAAAAACTTTTCACTATCTAAGTTTACTCCAAAACTACCACCATAAGCTAATTGATTTTCAAGATCTAAATTGCCTTCAGGTACCACTGCACCTACCATTGGTGTAAACTCATACTTATATGCACTATTATCTGCAAAAAGTAAACTACTGCTTAGTGCAAGTGCAACTAATGCTATTTTTTTCATTCTCTCTCCTTGGAATATTATTGTTTAGGACTTATTATACCATAAAAATTTACAAAATTGATAAAATTATTCCAAATTATGGTTTTATCCACTCAATTTCATTGTGCATTACTCCTATAATAGAGGGGGTTACATTTTTTATCTTTTTATTTACGACTGTTATGGAGTTTGGTATATATAAAAATATATATGGTTTATCTTCAACAATTAATCTAAAAATCTTTTTATAAATCTTTGCTAAAGTCTTTTTATCTATTGATTTTTCAGCTTCTATTATAAGTTTATCTACCTCTTTGTTATGGTAATGGACAAAGTTAAAACCACCCATTTTATCAGAATCTCCATGCCAAATACTATAAGCATCTGGCATCAACCCAAGCCCCCATCCAAGCAAAATTGCTTCAAAATTTCTAGGAGCTATAACTGTATTTAAAAATGCTTGCCACTCCAAAGTTCTTATCTTCATCTTTACACCAATTTTTGCAAATTGATACTGCAAAATTTGTGCAGCATAAACTCTAGTAGAGTTGTTTGAATTGGTTGTAAGAGTAAATTTTAGAGGATGATTTTTATCATATCCAGCCTGTTTTAGCAACTCTTTAGCCCTTTTTATATCCACTTTTTGTAGCTTGATCTTATCATTATATGCAAAAGTTCCAGGCATAAATGGTCCCAAACAGGGCTTTGCATGACCAAAAAAGAGAATATCAGCTAACTCCTTTTTATCTACTGCAAGAGATAGTGCTTTTCTTACTCTAATATCGCTAAATTTTCTATTTTTAAGGTTAAATCCCATATATGTATAACCATGTGAGGGCATTTCATAAATATTGTAAAACTTTTTAAACTCTTCATCTATCTGCCTCTCATACTGCAAGGGTGAAATTGAGCCGACATCAAGCTTGTGAGACTTTAGCATCAAAAATTGTGTCGAGGGATCTGGCATAAAGCTATATACTATCTTATCGATATGTGGCTTATGTAAAAAATAGTTTTTGTTTGCATTTAGCCTTATATCCTTTGATACTTCAAAACCCTTTAGAGTGTAAGCTCCTGTTCCAATGGGATGAAAATTAAGCTTACTAGTCATGGGATCTTTTTCATCTTTCCATAGATGATATGGTAAAATCCCCATCATCCAAGTCTCTACAGCTTTGAAATATGGATGCTTATATGTAACTTTAAGAGTATAATCATCTAAAGCCTCTACACTTTTTATATCTTTAAAATCATCAGCATAAGGGGTAAAAACTTTTGGTGAAGTTATAAGCTTATAGGTAAAAAGCACATCTTTTGCACTAAATGGCTTACCATCGCTCCACTTGACATTACTCTTAAGTTTAAAAATAAGAGTAGTTTTATTTAAAAAGTGATAACTTTTAGCAAGTTCGGGTACAACATTTCCATCTTTATCATATTTTACCAAAGCATTAAATATCCAAGAGCTTATCTCACCACTTGCACTATCAGTAGCTAAGATAGGATTTATTCTACTTGGATTAGAAGATATACTTAGATGAAGGGTTGAGCTAAAAAGATATATAGATGTTAAAAGGAGGATTGTAGCTAATTTCACCACCAGATGATCCTTTGGATTAAGCTTAAAGCTGAAGGCTAAGAGCTAAAATGGTTCTAAGCTCTTAGCATTTCATTCTTGTTTTCATCAGTGAATTGACATAGAGAGGTTCACCTGTAAAATCCTTTGGATTATACAAAGAGCAAAAAAGCACTAAGCTCTTTGCTCTAAGCTCTAAGCTTTTTTATCTCTTACTAAACTGTGGACTTCTTCTTGCTTTTTTCTTACCATATTTCTTTCTCTCGACCACTCTTGAGTCTCTTGTAAGAAGTCCGTAAGGCTTTAATGTATTTCTAAAGTCATTATCATAAAGACAAAGTGCTTTTGATATTCCATGCCTTAAAGCATCCGCTTGGGCTGAGTATCCACCACCCAAAGTTACAGCTATTACATCGATGCTTCCTAACTGTTTTGTTAGAAATAGAGGTTGCAAAACTCTCTTTTTTATAGCCTCATGGCCACCTAGCCACTCATCAAGACTAACACCATTGATACTCATCTTTCCGCTACCGGGCTTTATCCATACCTTTGCTATAGAGCTTTTTCTTTTACCTGTTGCATAAATCTTTGCCATAACTATTTATCCTCTTTCTTTGTATTTACTTGAGCAGTATGTGGGTGTTCACTTCCTGCATAAACTTTTAATTTTTTAAGCATCTCTTTACCTAGGTTTGTTTTTGGTAACATTCCTCTAGTAGCTAATCTATATAGTTTTGTAGGATTATTTTCAAG
>JALVXV010000154.1 GCA_027038235.1 Campylobacterales bacterium
TAAGCTCAAACCAACTATCCACATCAATTATATTCATCTTTTCCCATTCAAATTTAGATATATTTTTATCTTTAAAATTTATCCCAACTAAATAAATATCTTTATTGTAATTACAATATTTTTCAGAGCCAATTGCAGATTCCAAAAAATAACCCACATTTTAAGGGTACCTCTAATAATAAAAAACTATTTTTAGATAAAAATTTCTCTACAAACTCCGCCTGAATAATAATTTTTTCCAAAATGCTCTTTAAAAAGCATAATTGCTTTATCCCCTGTGCAATGAGTAGGAAGTACAGATTCTACTTTTAAATCTTTCAATTTTTTAATTATATCTAATATATCTTTTTTAGATTTTTCAAAAAGATGAAATCCACCTATTGCCATTTTTATATCACTATCTATAGCCCATTTAGCTATTTTTACTATCTTTTCAATACCGTAGTGACCACAACCACTAATAAGCTTTGGATAATCATCTTTTATAATAAGAGATTGTTCAGGAGTTTCCTTGCCAAGAACTCCAGTAGTATAAATATCTCTTAAAAGTTTTTGGGGTTTTTCGTTTATAATTATCACCTCTTTAGTTAAAGTTTTTAAATCCTCTGCAAAAGTCTCACAAAATGAGTTTGGTAAGATAAGAGTTATATTGCTATTTAACTCAAGAAGCGAATCAATTCCAAATATATGATCCCAATGAAAATGTGATATAAAAATATACTCTATCTCTTTTGGATCAACATTTGCTTTCTTCATATTTTGCAAAAGTACTCTACCGTTACTGCCGGTATCAAAAAGAAGTTTATACTCCTTTAGATATAGACCAAATCCCCACAAATTTTTACATTCATTCATACTTTGATAGTTGTCAAATAAAATTTTCATGCAAATCCTTTATCTTATAAAATTATATCATAGATATTTTTTTAAACTCATTTACTTGTTCTTTTAGATCTTCATTTAAAGCTTCTTTCTCATCTATTTTTTTCTCTTTAGCATCCTCTCTTACATCCTCTTTATTTGGAAGTTTTAGGTGCTCTTAAAAGAGAATGAATAAAGATTTTAGGTTTTAGTGTGAAGAGTATAAGAGTGTTTAGCATCTTACTCATTTATTTTCCAATAGCCTTTTCTAGCACTACCTACTCTTTTTAATTTATCTTCTTTTTTTAGATTTGAGATCTGTTTTTCTATCGCTCTTGTTGTTAGATTTAAGATACTTGATAACTCTTTGATGGTGTATCTTGGATTTTGTTTTAAAAGAGATAGTATCTTCTCCTCAGTATTTACCGAACCAACCACCGAACTTTTTACCGAACTCTTTGTAGCATCAAATATCACTTCTAACATAAACTCTATAAATGGAGTACTTTCTCCTTTTTTGCTTGACTCCTCTATAGCTTGATAATATCTACTTTGATTGTCTCTAACTATACTCTCAGTTGGTATAGCGATAAACTCTTTTTTCCAACTATACAAAATCAAACTTTGCCAAAGTCTTCCTATCCTGCCATTTCCATCACTAAAGGGGTGTACAAACTCAAACTCATAGTGAAAAACACTACTTTTTATCAAAGGATGCTCATCGCTTCTTTCTAACCACTCAAAAAGTTGCTCCATTAGTTTAGGAACTATGCTAGGCTGTGGTGATACATGACTTACTCCATCTTTTCCACCAACTACTACATTTACCTCCCTAAAACTCCCTGCACTTTTAAGCAAACCTCCCATCATCAACTTATGAGCTAACAAAAGATCATCTATCTTTTTATAGTCATACTTTTCAAAAGATTTATAAGCCTCTATCGCCCCCTCCACCTCCAAAATCTCCTCATAAGTTGCTAGTACTCTTTTACCCTCTATGATAGCTGTTATTTTCTCCTCACCCAAAAAGTTCCCCTCTATCTCAAGAGTCCCTGTAATAGTTTTTATACGATTTATCTTTCTTAGCTTTGGAGTTATGAGATTTGCTTTGTTTAGCTCTATCTTAGTCATCTCCTCAGTTATTTTTGAGATGAGATTGACTATCTTTGATGTGATTTTATATGGCGGAGTATAGCTTCTCATTTATTTTACCAAATCCTTCAAACTATCTAAGGACATTTTATCATTTTTTAGCAAAGAAGCAAATTATACTTAAACTACATACTATTTTAAGTGATATTTTGGTAAAATGCCCAAAATTTTATTTATAAAGAGATAAAAATGAGTAGTGAAAAAAGTACAGTTTATGATCCAAAAGTAGTTGAGGATAAATTTTATCAGATATGGGAAAAAAGAGGCTATTTTGAGATAGAGGGCAATAAAGATATTCAGCAAGAGGGTAAAAACTTCTGTATCATGATGCCTCCTCCTAATGTTACAGGTAGTCTTCACATAGGACATGCTTTGACTTTTACACTTCAAGATATACTAGTGCGATATAAAAGAATGGATGGCTTTAAAACTCTTTGGCAGCCGGGAACTGACCATGCTGGAATAGCAACTCAAAATGTAGTAGAAAAGCAACTTTTAGCTGAAGGGATTACCAAAGAGGAG
>JALVXV010000155.1 GCA_027038235.1 Campylobacterales bacterium
ACTCCTGAACTTCAGCAAATTGGATAAAAGATAGAGAGTTATTTACAAAAAAGTGCTATTATTTTAACCAAAATTTTGTGATAGAGTTTTTTAGTATCATTTATGCTTGAAGATTAGAGGTTTTTAAAAAAGTTGAAGGCTTATTAATAAAAGTGTTAAGTTAAAACTTTTTTGGGTTAAATAAAAGGAAAGATATGATTTATATCTTAAGTGAAAAAAAGTTTGATGGAGCTTTAAATCTACCAGTTATCAAGATAGAATTTTTGGATTTTGAGGTTGACTTATCAGGATTTGATGCTCTTATCTTTACCTCTAAAAATGGAGTAGAAGCTATAGATAGAGTTGATAAGAGATGGAAAGATAAGGAGATATATTCTATTGGAAGTGGTACTACAAAATCTATAGAGCAAAAGGGTATAAAGGTAGCCTATACTGCTAAAAGTTCTTATGGAGATAACTTTGCCAAAGAGATAAAAGAGAGACTTTTGGGTAAAAAAGTTCTATTTCCTAGGGCAAAAGTGGTAACATCAAAATTAAATGAGATACTACTAAATGGAGGTATAGAACTTAGTGAAATTATTGCATATAAGACCATTTGCAACCCTAAAGAGTTACCAAAACCAAAAGAGGGTAGTGTGATCATCTTCTCTTCACCATCTACTATAGAGTGCTTTTTTAAAAGGTTTAATTGGGATGAAAGTTATAAGGCAGTAGCAATAGGAGAAAAAACAGCCTCATTTATGCCAAAAGAGATAGATTATACCATTTCATCCAAACAAACAATACCTGATTGTATCAAATTGGGTAGATATTTATTGTACAATTAAGTAAAATTTTTGTAAAATAACACTATTATCCCAAGTGGTTTATTTGGGTTTTGGAGTTTAAGTACTCTATTGTAAACAACCTGAATGATTCGATAACTGCTCACCAATGAGGGTCCAACAGATTTCACTGTTTGGAAGCAGTATGTTGTCGGTGTGTCTGTGACTTCGTTTGAGCCTTTGAAAAAAGGCGAGAAGCTGCAGCCTAAAGATAACATCTCTTCCAAGTTTTTTGGCTTTTTAGGGCCACTTACGAGCAGACCGGTCATTCGGGTAATTTCCCTCCAAATCAAGGAATTTTTATGAATATTCTCATTATAGGAAGTGGTGGAAGAGAATACTCCATAGGTTTAGCACTTCAAAAGGATAAAAATATTACCAATATCTATTTTGCTCCTGGAAATGGAAAAAGCTGTGATTTAGGTCAAAATATTGATATAAAAGATTTAAATGAGTTGGCAAATTTTGCAAAAGAGAAGGATATAGACCTTACTATTGTAGGCCCTGAGGCACCATTGACTGACGGTATAGTAGATATATTTGAAAAAGAGGGATTGAAGATATTTGGACCATCTAAGGAGGCAGCAAAACTTGAAGGTTCAAAAGCTTTCATGAAGAATTTTTTAGCTAAAAACTCCATACCTACCGCAAGATATATAGAGACCTCTGATTTTGAAAAAGCTTGTGAATTTATAGAGAGTTTAAAAGAGCCTATTGTTGTAAAAGCTGATGGACTTTGTGCAGGAAAGGGTGTCATCATAGCAACTTCCAAAGATGAAGCAAAAGATGAAGCTAGAAGAATGCTAAGTGGAGAGAGTTTTGCAGGTGCTGGTAGGAAGATAGTAGTAGAAGAGTTTTTAGATGGATATGAACTCTCTGTTTTTGCTATATGTGATGGTGAAAATTATAAAATATTGCCTGCTGCACAGGATCACAAAAGACTTCTTGATGGCGATAAAGGTCCAAATACCGGTGGAATGGGTGCTTATGCCCCAACTCCTTTGATCGATGACGAACTTTACAAAAAGATTGAACAGAGGGTTGTGATACCTACTTTAAAAGGGATGAAAGAGTTAGGAACTCCATACAAGGGAGTTTTATTTATGGGACTTATGATAGTTGATGGTGAGCCTATTGTGCTTGAGTATAATGTTAGATTTGGTGATCCTGAGTGTGAGGTATTGATGCCTCTTTTAAAGAGTGATGCAAGTGAGCTTTTTTATAAGGCAGCAGTTGGCAAATTGGATGAGTTAAATATAGAGTTTTACAATAAGTATTGTGTAGGTGTAGTAATTGCTAGTGAAAACTATCCCTATAAAAGTTCAACCCCTTCAGAGATTATCATAGATGAGATAGTTGATAAGGATATTGAAGACAATACCCATATCTCCTATGCAGGAGTTTCAAAAATTGATGGTAAACTTTTTGCAACAGGTGGTAGAGTACTTTTGTGTATAGGTATGGGAGATAGTATAAAAGAGGCAAGAGATAGGGCTTATGGACTTTGTGGTCAAGTTCATTTTGCAGGTAAGCAATTTAGAAAAGATATAGCCTATCAGGCTTTAAAGGTATAAATTGACTGAAGAGATACTTGAAAATCTTAAAAGAGAGAGACTTGCTCTTGCAACTATCAATAGAAGATCTTTGGCTTTTTTTATAGATGAAATGATCATATCTATACTTTTTTACATCATTTA
>JALVXV010000156.1 GCA_027038235.1 Campylobacterales bacterium
CCCAAGCTCTTCCTAGCTGATAGCCATACTGTGATATATCATTGCCTTGAAGGGATTTGAGTGTAACTACTACTACTTGATTGGTCGAATTTTGCTCTGCATTTTTTAATATAGTATTTAACTTTGCTTTTGTAGTATTTGACAATATACCAGCACTATCTACAACACGACCTGTTAATTTAGGAAAGGTTATAGCACAAGCAAATGCAAAAGTCATAAGTAGCAAAAAAATTTTTTTCAATAAAAATCCTTAAAATTAAGCTAGGAGCTAAGAGCCTAGAGCTTAGAGCTAAAAAAGAAGCTCTTAGCTCTAAGCCCTAAGCCCTAAGCTTTCTTTTATTAGTTGAAATTTACCTGCGGAACCTTGGCCTCCTCTTTTGTTATAGTAAAGATTTGCTTTGGTTTTGCATCTGGATATAAAAAGTGGGCTATCCACTTATTTGGTATAGTTCTAAGCTCCAAATTATACTTTTTAACCGCTTGGATATAGTCTCTTCTTGCTACTGCAATTCTATTTTCAGTACCTTCAAGTTGTGATTGAAGTGCTAAAAAGTTTTTATTTGCTTTTAGATCTGGATATCTCTCACTAACAGCTAAAAGTCTTGCAAGTGCATTTCCAAGCTGACCTTGAGCCTCTTGAAACTTTTTAAATGCCTCTGGATTGGTCAATATATCTTTTGGTATGGTCATATTTGCAACCCTACTTCTAGCCTTTGTAACTTCAGTAAATACCTCTTTTTCATGCTTAGCATACCCCTTTACAGTTGCTATCAGATTTGGTATCAAATCAGCTCTTCTTTTGTACTGATTTTCTACTTGAGCCCAAGCAGCTTTTGCCTCCTCATCATAGGTAGGGACATTATTTATCATACATCCACTAAAAAGAAGACCCACTAACAGTAAAAATAGACCATTTATAAAACTTTTCATCTGCTCTCCTACTAAAAAGATATCACCATTATATCATTTTAAACCAAAATTTTGCAACAATAATTTAGCTCTGATAGTTTTATACCTCTTTGAGATCATTTTTTTTATCTGCTCTTTGGTTAGCGGTATAGCATTATAGAGATATTTTGGCAATTTCAAATCACTTGCTATATCATTGCCATATCTCTTTTGATTTAAAAGAAGAGGATTGTTGTGGCACATTTCACAACTTTTTGCATATTTGCCGATGGTATGGGGATAGTATGGTAGCCATACCTCTATATCTTTGTTGTCTATCTTTCTAACATCATCTAAGAGCATTTTGCCATCTTTATTTTTGTAACTTATTCTATATTGATATAGTGGTCTAAAAAGTTTTATTTTACCATCGCTTTTATCATTTGCAAGATAAAAATCCTCCCACCTTCTATATCTATATCCGCTATACCAAATACCCCTTTTAAGTTTTCTACTTACCCAATCAGGCATCATAGGAAGTGGTTTTTTCTTCTGTTTTAGAGCTTTTTGTAAAAAGTTTTGAAGATAGGTATCTTCTTGCATAATTACTCTCTTGTATTTATCATAACTTGTCGTATCATCTCTAAAAACTGAAAGCTCATATGAATTTATCTGCCAAGAGGCATGACAGGCTATACACTCTATCTTTTTATGATATGAGGGGTGATTTTTGCTACTTGGATTTTTGTGGCAATCTTTGCAACTTATTTTTGAATTGGAGTGTAAATCCTTGTGGCAATCCACACACTTTAGTCCCGCTTTATAATGAATATCCTCGCTTAAATGGTGATAATCTATACCATACTTAGTAGGTGGAAAATATCCCTTTTTACTTAGCGGTGCACGATAACTTTGCTCAAAATCTTTAGGAAACCACCCTTTATAATCAGTTCCAATATACTCTTTATTGTGGCATTTAAGGCATTTTTTCATAGAAGTTTTTGCTTTATAGTAGTTGCCTTTTTTATCATGTCTATTATGACAATATAGGCATCCTTCGCTCTTTCTTGTATCAATATGGCATTTTAGACACTTCCTTCTTAAAAAATCATCTACCAAATCTTTAGGAGAGTTTATATCTTTTTTTGGAAGTGGCAAAGATTGTAAAGTAACATTACTATCTTTAATACCCCAAGCTTTTCTAGTGATATTGATAGCTTTTTTAAGAGTGTAGTGGATAGAGTTTTTACAACTTTTTGCCTCTTTTTCATGACAGAAGCTACACTTTTTTGAGTATAGAGATGTTAGCACTATAAAAGTGATAAAAACTACTTTAAACATTTAGTTTTTCCTAAGCTAAAAAGTTTTTTTGACCTATTAAAATCAAGATAAATCTTATCACTATATTTATCATGGCATATTATACACCTATAAGCACCTACTATCTTGTTTAGTTCGCTTTTGTTAAAACTTCTTGCATCTTTTCTTGAAGTTGTTTGAAACTGCTTACCCTCTTTTGAGACAAAAGCATCTATCGGATAAGAAAATGGCATACCACTCTTTTTTGAGTTATAAAATGGTTCAAAGATAATTTTGCCCTTTTTTACATCAAATATCCCTCTACCAAGCCCCA
>JALVXV010000157.1 GCA_027038235.1 Campylobacterales bacterium
TTTTAAATCTACTTTCAAAGGAGGCTCGGTAAAAATAGTATTATTTTCATAGTGAACTCTTGGCTCATTTATAGCATCTTGAAGGGGAAGTTTAAACTCAATATAATTTAGTATCGTTTGTAAAAGTGCACTTCTTATGCGATTACTTCCAGCACTTCCTAGCATCAAAAGCATTTTACCATCTTTAAATACTCCTGTTGGAGCCATCATTGAGGGCAATCTAATACCACTTTGCCATTTAAAAAATCCATGAGGATTTAAATCCTCCTCTCCTAACATATTATTTAGCATGATACCAGTATGAGGGAGTATATGACCACTTCCCTCTCCATTTGTTGTAGTAGTTGATGCTGCATTACCAAAGCTATCTATGATACTAATATGAGTAGTATTGCCCCATAAGTTTATCCTCTTTTTAAAAGAGTTTTTAAAGCTATCTAAGAGTTTATCATTTTTTAAAATATCTCTTAAGTTATTTGTATGTAAAAATTCATTGATATACTCTTTTCTAAAATCCCCTGTAATATTTTGAGCTTCTACTAACTCCTCTATATACTTTTGACTTCTTAAACCTCCTAATTTTTCATCTTGGAGTAAAAGTAGGCTAAAAGCTATGAGTATTCCACCGCTTGAAGGAGGAGGATTGGTATATATATCATACTCTTTATATCTAAAGCTAAGAGGGTCTTTTTTGATAACTTTATAATTTTTTAAAATCTCTTTATCTAAAAGACCATTATGCTCTTTGCAAAATTTTTCTAAATTGTTAGCTATCTCGCCCTCATAAAATAAATCTGCTCCTGCTTTTGCAAACTCCTTTAAAAAATTTGCATACTCATAATTTTTAAAAAGTTGTTTTTCATCTATTAGATTTCCATCTTTAGTATATATATCTCTTGAACTCTTTGTAGAGGTAAATATAGGGGTTAAAAGCTTTAAAAAATCAGCCTGTATCTTTGAGATGTAAACTCCCTCACTTGCATATCTAAAGGCTGGTTCTATCAGTTCATCCATAGGCAAAGAGCAAAGCTCCTTATATATCTGCCAAATTCCTTTGACTACTCCCGGAACTGCGATAGCACCACACCCTATATGAAACTCTTGAACAGTTGTGCCAAAGTCCACATCTATAGGAAAAAATTCAGGCTCTTCTATGCTTTTTGGAGGCACATCTACAAAAAAGTCATACATCATAGGCTTAGCACCAGCTTTTGCACTCAGCATAAAGCCTCCACCTGCTAAACTTGTCAAAATAGGTTCACAAAGTGGAGCTGCCAATAGACAAGCTACCATAGCATCATAGGCATTGCCACCCTTTTTAAGTATCTCTTCTCCAGCTTTTGCAGTATTTATATCTCCTGCACTTATAGTACCTAATAACTTTTTATTCATAGTAGTGCTAACCTCTCTACCTCTTTAAAATCTTTTGTCTTATTATAAATTTCAATTTGTCTAAATGCCAACTCCTCTTTATTTGCTAACTCTTTTAGCTTCACTATATCATCTTCAGTTTTTAGCTTTGTAAATATACCCTCTTTTTCCATGCGATTTACTAGATCTAAAAAGTGCTCTTTTATAGTAGTAACTATATCATTATTTTGAAAAACTCCATCCAATCCATGTCTTAGTGCATTCCATCTATTTTGTAAAAGTATTTGATGGGGTATCCTTTTTAACTCTTGATTTTGTGAAAAAAGTGATAGAGCTTGAAAAAGCACAACCAAAAGTCTAAGCCTTTCAAAATCATTACTAGCATCACATATCCTAATCTCTAATGTCCCAAATTTTGGACTAATTCTTAGATCCCACCATATATCTTTTGCACTATTTATAGTCCCAGCATTTTGCATCTTTTCATATAACTCTTTCATCTTTGTAAAGTTTTCAAAGTAGCTAGACTGTCCTGCTCTTGGAAGTTGTTCAAAGATTTTTGCTCTATAAGATAAAAGCTTAGCATCTTCACCATTAAAAAATGGGGAGTTGGAACTAAGAGCTAAAAAGATAGGTAAAAACTCCAAAGAGAAGTTGTATGCCCTAATAGCCTCGACACTTGAAGGCAAAGCTACATGTATATGAAAGCCACATATATGAAACCTTGAAAGTAGTATTCCATACTCCTTTGCAAAAGCATCATATCTCTTTTCATTTACATATTCTAGTGGCTCTACTTTATATGAGTGAGAGCCAGATGTTGCTATGCAGAGACCATCATCTTTTATCACATTTTTAAGATAAGCTATCTGCTCTTTAAGCTCATTTATTACTCCAAAAGATGTCTGACAAACAGGAGTAACAAACTCCACCATGCACTCAAGGAACTCTTGATGTATTTTTTCTTTATATTCAGGCTCAAATCTCTCTCTTATCTTAGAAGAGTAATTTTTTAGCTCCAAAGTATCTCTATCTTGTAACCTTGCCTCCAACTCCGCTCCTACCGTATAGCCTTTATAACCTCTCCAAGATTTAAAATACATCAAAAACTCCTAAAAATTTACTACTACATTATTATAGCATAGATTGTAGGGTATCTCTAATAATATAACTTATTAGTTGAAAATATGGTATAATCCGCTTGAAATATCAACAAGGTGGCAAGAGTAACATGATAAGAGTTGGGATAAATGGTTTTGGAAGAATCGGTCGTATTTTAGCTAGAGAGATACTAAAAAACCCTCACTTTCAACTTATAGAGGTCAATGATATATATGATACTAAAATGATGGAGTATCTTTTAAATCAAGATAGCTCTTATGGTAACTTTAAAACCAATACAACTTTTAAAATGACAAACTGCAATGATATAAAAAAGCTTATGTGGGATAATGTTGATATAGTTTTTGAGTGTAGCGGAGTTTATCATAAGAGAGAAGAACTTATTTGGCATATAAAAAATGGTGCAAAAAAGGTTATACTCTCAGCCTATTCAAAAGAGTTGCCTACCTATATATTTGGTGTAAATGAAAACAAATATAGAGGTGAAGATATAGTATCAAATTCAAGTTGTACAGCAAACTGTACTGTTCCTATTTTTAGCATTATTGATAAATATCTAGGCATTGATAGTGCTATAATAACTACTATCCATAGCTACACAACAGATCAAAATCTACTTGATAATAAAAACAAAGATATAAGAAGAGCAAGATCAGCAACTACCAATATCATCCCCCTCTCAAGCAATGTAGCAAATGCAACAATTGAGTTTTTGCCCCATTTAAGAGGAAAAATTACCGCACAAAGTATAAGAGTACCTGTTACAAATGGAGTACTAATCGATACAAATATAAAGCTTAGCAAAAAAACTTCGCTTACAGAAATAAAAAAAATAATTCATACTCATACCAATCCTAAAATCTCATACATTTCAAACGATAGCTTTGTCTCATCAGATATAAAAAAAATGCCATATTCAAATATAATTGATGAAGAGTTGATAAAATTAAGCAAAGAAGATCTTTTAAAACTTATGCTATGGCAGGATAATGAGTATGGATATGTAAGTAGGCTTTTAGATTTGGCGGGAATAGTTATTAGTTATTAGTTATTAGTTATTAGTTATTAGTTATTAGTTATTAGTTATTAGTTATTAGTTATTAGTTATTAGTTATTAGTTATTAGTGAATGGAATCTTGTGCTGAGTTAAAGGCACTTGGCTCTTAGCTCAATCCGAAGGATTTTAAATGAAGAGTTTTTTTATTAGTGCTACTAATACAAATGTAGGTAAAACTTATACTACTTTGATGCTTATGGAGTTTTTTGCTAAAAAAGGTTATAAAGTTGGAGCTTTTAAGCCTATTGAAACAGGTGTTTTAGATAGAGTTGAAGATGGGGAAAAGCTTTTAAATAAGGCTAAAGAGTTAAATCCTGATTTTCAAGATATTACAATAGAAGATATAGTTCCTATCACTTTTACCCTTCCTGCTGCTCCATTTGTAGCAAAAAAAGATCAAAAAATCGACTATAAGAAAATTGATTTTGCTTTTGAAAAACTTAAAAAAAAGTGTGATGTGCTTTTTATAGAGGGTGCAGGAGGACTTATGGTACCTATAGATGAAAGATATTTCATGGCTGATTTTGCTAAATATTTTGATGCAATAACCCTATTGGTCAGTCATGGCAAATTAGGATGTATAAATGACACACACTTATCTTTAAACTTTTTAAAGCAAAAAAAATTACCTCACCTTTGGTGTGTCAATCTAAAAGATAGTGATAAAAACAGCTTTTTAAAAATAACATTTCCTTATTATAGATATTATTTTCAAAATCCTATGATTTTACCTATGGATATTGAAACACTATATACTAAAATGATCAATTTTATCCAACATTAATCATATTTTTAGCAAAATTAATCTATAATCTTGCAACTGTCTTTTTTGTAAATATTATATTATTTACAAAAGATAATCTTTAAAGGAAGGAAGAAAATGGCTATAGAAAAAAGCAGAAGAGATTTTCTCGGACTTGCATTTGGTAGTGTAGCAGCAGTAGGTGGCATTTTAGCTCTTGGTGCTATGAAAGCCACTTGGGATCCGTTGCCAAGTGTTATGGCTGCAGGTTTTACTACGGTAGATCTATCCAAGATAAAACCGGGAGAGTTTAAGACATTTGTTTGGAGAGGTAAACCCATCTTTGTATTTAGAAAAGATGGTACAGACTTTAAAAAGTGTGATACTAGAGATACAAAGTTGGGAGAAAAAGATTTTTTAGTTGTTGTGGGACTTTGTACTCATCTTGGGTGTATTCCTGATTGGATACCTGAGAAAAAGATGTTTCTTTGTGCATGTCATGGAGGAGAGTATGATGCATGTGCTGTAAATACTTTTGGACCACCTCCAAGACCACTTGATATTCCTCCATACAAGATCACAGGTACTAAGATGGTGCTAGGTGAGCAAGGAGAACAAAACAAGGCTCTAATAGCCAAAAACCCTACAAATAAAGTATAAGGGAGAAGAGATGGCAGAAATAAGAAAAGCCGAAGGTTTAGTTGATTGGCTAGACCAAAGATTGGCTATAAAAACACTAAATAAAGTACTAGCTACAGAGTACTGGGTACCAAAAAATATTAACTTTTTATGGGCGATGGGTGTCATTTTGATGACAATGTTTGGGATGCTTTTTATCTCAGGACTATTTTTACTAATGTATTATAAGCCTGATGTAAACTTAGCATTTGATAGTGTAAACCATACTATTATGCAAGAGGTTTACTATGGATGGCTCTGGAGACACATGCATGCAGTTGCTGCTTCAGTTGTTTTTCTTGTTATCTATATCCACATGTTTGTAGCAATTTATTATGGCTCATACAAAAGAGGTAGAGAGATGATATGGATAAGCGGTATGCTACTTTTTATGCTCTTTTCAGCAGCTGGATTTAGCGGATATATGCTTCCTTGGGGACAGATGAGTTACTGGGCAGCACAAGTTATTACCAATATTTTTGGTGCTATACCTTTTATAGGGCCTGACTTGGTTGTATGGATAAGAGGTAACTTCTTTGTTTCAGATCCTACATTGACAAGATTTTTTATGCTCCATGTGTTACTCTTGCCTATAGTTATTATGGCAACTATAGGTCTTCACTTTTACTCACTTAGAATCCCTCATGTAAATAATGAAGAGGGTGAACATTTTGATTTTGAAGAGGAGGCTAAAAAATATAAAGAGGGTAAGAAAAAAGAGTCAAAAGTTATACCTTTTTGGCCTGTATTTATAAGCAAAGATCTTTTTGTAGTTGGTATATTTTTGATATTTTATTTCTACCTAGTAGGCTTTCACTATGAATTTGCAATGGATCCAATTAACTTTGATCCTGCAAATTATATGAAAACACCAACTCACATATATCCTGAGTGGTACTTTTTATGGAGTTACGAGATACTTAGAGGATTTTTCTTCCCAATAGCTGGAATAAGTCCGTTCAATCTTGGACTTATGGGTTTTGCTATAGCAAATGGAGTATTTTTGATACTTCCATGGTTAGATAGAAGTCCTGTTGTTGCTCCTGCTCACAAAAGAGGAGCTTTTAAGATATGGTTTTGGTTAATGCTTATAGATATGGTTGGTCTTACAATATTTGGTAAAGTTCCACCAAATCATGTCTATTTTATAGGAGATACAGATATTACACCTTGGTTTGGTTTTACCTTTACTATCGGATTTTTTATACTCCTGTTTATCGCATTGCCACTTATAACAATGAAAGAGAAAAGAAGAGCAGGAGGTGCTAGATGAGAGAGTTAAAAATTCTTGGAGTATTGGTATTTTTTACACTACTACTTTACTGGGGTGTTGAGCCTTATGCTCACTCAAAAATGCACCATCATGTTGAACCTGCTGATTTTAAGTTTAGCGACTTAAAAGCTATCAACTATAAAGGTGATGCAAAAAAAGGTAAAGAGCTTATAGTAAATGCCGGATGTACAGGGTGTCATGGTATAAAAGCAGCTAAAATGCCTGCTCCTATGCCAAAAGATGCAGCAGCAGCTTCATTTGGTGTAGCACCACCAGATCTAAGTGATGCTGGTTTGATATATGATGAAAATTATCTCAAACATTTTATTTTAAATCCTACTCATGCAACACTTACCGCAAAAAAATTTAATGCAAAAAAACCTTTTCCTATGCCTCAATTTTTTGGTGTAGGTGGAGATAAAAATAAAGAGGTCTCTGACATAGTGGCATTTTTAAAGTCAATAGCTCCAAAAGAGCTTAGCAACAAAGAGACATTTGTAGCTGCTTGTGGAAGATGCCATAGTGTTAAGTATGATAAACTAAGTCAGCTAGGTGATGAGCCTAAGTTTAAGGGTGAGAGCGATAGACTTGCATATAAGCTAAAAGTATCAAAGTATTTAGATCATGTCAAAAAATATATGGGGGCAACTCCACCTGATCTCTCTATCATCATAAGAGCAAGAAGCAAAGAGTATCTTGAGACTTTTATAGACAATCCTCAAAAGGAGTTAAAAGGTACTTCAATGCCAAGAGTTGGTCTTACAAAAGAGAGTACAGAAAAGGTTATCAGTTATCTTGAAAGTGTAGGAGATAGCAAAAAAGCTGAGAGAGAATCACTTATTCCTAAAGTCATAGGATTTTTGATCATCTTTACACTATTTGCTTATCTTTGGAAATCAAAACTCTGGAGAGAGGTACATTAAAAAAAGCCTTTGGCTTTTATAGGAGTAAAGGGGTAAAAATCCTCTTTGCTCCTCTTAAATCATTTAGCTCCTATTTTAAAAACTCTTAATGTAGAACAACAGATACTAAAATCCTACATACCAATATGGCTTTACGAAGTTTTTATATGCGAAAGGTAGTTTTAAGGGGAGTATTTTAAGAAGCTTTAACTCTTTAGGCATTTCACTCCATATATCTAAAAGACTTCATTAAAGAGAAATGACTACAAATAAAAATTAATGCTTGGACTTTAAGCATTAAGAGGAATCTACTACTTCTTATCTACCTCATTATATGATCCAACTTTTGTAAGTCTCTCATATCTTAGCTTCATTCTCTCTTCACCACTTAAGGATTTTAATTTTTTAATCTCATTTAAAAAATAATTTCCCAAAGCCTCTGCTGCAGCAGACTTATCTCTATGTGCTCCCATAATAGGCTCATCAATAATATCATCAATTAGTCCAAGCTCTTTTAAATCTTCTGCAGTTATCTTCATAGCTTTTGTAGCTTGTTCTTGTTTTGAAGAATCATTCCAAAGAATCGCAGCACATCCCTCAGGTGAAATAACTGAAAAAACAGAGTATCTCATCATAGCAAGTTTATCAGCAACTCCAACAGCCAAAGCTCCTCCACTTCCTCCCTCTCCTATCACTACAGAGATAGATGGAGTGTTTAGTCTGCTAAGTTCAAAAAGATTTCTAGCAATCGCTTCGCTTTGACCCCTCTCTTCAGCTCCAATTCCGGGAAATGCACCAGGAGTATCTATCAAAAATAGTATAGGGAGTTTAAACTTTTCTGCCATTTTTGCTACTCTTAAAGCCTTTCTATAGCCTTCAGGATTTGGCATACCAAAGTTTCTTTTTAGTTTATATCTTGTCCCTCTTCCTTTTTGTTCACCAATTACCACAACCTTTTCATCACCTATAAAACCAACGAAACAGACTATAGCAGGATCATCTCTAAAAGCCCTATCACCATGAACTTCATAATAATCTTTTAAAAGAGCTCTTACATAATCAAGTGCATAGGGACGATCAGGATGTCTTGCAAGTTGTAACTTTTGATACTCGCTTAAATTTTTATATGTTTTTGAAATCTCTTTCTCTAACTCTTTTTGCAGTATTTTTACCGCATCGCCATCATTTTTTATCTTTGCACTTGTGATATCATCATCAAGTTGCTTAATTTTATTTTCAAAATCTAAATATGTCGCCACTTGTTTACTCTTTAATCTTTTTAAATATTAAAACTCCATTGGTTCCACCAAAACCAAAAGAGTTACTCATTACAACTTCTAAGTTGCACTCTCTTGCACTATTTGGAACATAATCAAGATCACAATCTGGATCTGGAGTTACATAATTTATTGTTGGTGGCACAACTCCATCTCGTATAGCCATCAATGAGATAACCGCCTCTGTTGCTCCTGCTGCTCCTAAACAATGACCTATCTGTCCTTTGGTAGAACTTACTAGTGGAACATGCTCTTTAAAGACACTCTTTATCGCCATTGTCTCATACCAATCATTATACTTTGTACTAGTGCCATGAGCATTTATATAATCAACCTTTGGATGACCTGCCATTTTTAGAGCTGCTCTCATAGCTCTTGCTGCACCCTCACCTTGAGGTGCTGGAGTTGTGATATGATTGGCATCGCCACTCTCTCCAAAACCAATTAGTTCAGCATAGATCCTAGCACCTCTTGCTTTAGCTGCCTCATAAGTTTCAAGCACCAAAGCACCTGCACCCTCACCTATTACAAAACCATCTCTATCTTTATCAAATGGCCTAGAAGCATGTTTTGGATCATCATTTCTAGTAGATAGTGCTTTCATAGCAGCAAATCCGCCTACACCTATCTCACAAATTGCAGCTTCTGCCCCAACTACCAACATCCTGTCTGCTCCACCTAGCATAATAGTTTTAGCTGCTTCACTTACCGCATGAGTACCTGCTGCACAAGCTGTAACAGAGGATAGATTTGGACCCTTTAATTTATGCTCAATAGATACAAATCCACCAAGCATATTAACTAGTGCTGAGGGGATAAAAAATGGGGATATTCTTCTTGGCCCTCTTTGGTGTGCTATTACAGAGTTTTTTTCTATATTTGTAAGACCGCCTATACCTGAAGCTGCACTTATACCAAATCTTTCACTCTCATACTCTTTAAAACCAGCATCTTCCATAGCCTCTTTTGCTGCTTTTATACCAAGTTGAATAAATCTATCGGCTTTTTTTACATCTTTTGGATTCATAACTGTAGTAGGATCAAAATCACTAATTTCACCAGCAATTTTTACGGAGTGCTTTTCTGTATCAAACAAACTAATTCTTTTAATGCCACACTCTCCCTCTATAATGGCCTTAAAAGAACTCTCTTTATCTAATCCTACTGAATTTATCATACCTAATCCAGTTACAACAACTCTTTTCAAAAAATACCCCTTTGCTTAATTTATATCGCATCTATATTGTATATAGATGCGATATTTAAAAATCTATTTATTGTTTTCAATATACTTTATAGCATCACCCACTGTTACGATAGATTCTGCATCACTATCTGGAATCTCTATATCAAACTTCTCTTCAAGTGCCATAACAAGCTCAACAACATCTAACGAATCAGCTCCTAAATCTTCAACAAATTTTGAATCTTCTTTTACTTCATCAGGGTTTACATTTAGCTGCTCTACAACAACCTCTTTAACCTCATCAATTAATGCCATTATATTCTCCTTCAAAAAATTTGTAACATTCTATCAAAAAAAAGATTAAATTACAAAATTATATCTCACATCAACATTCCACCATTTACTTTTAGTGTCTCTCCTGTTATATAAGCTGCACTATCACTTAGTAAAAATGCTACTGCATTAGCTACATCTTTTGGATCTCCAAATTTTTTTAGAGGAATTTTATCTATATAGCTCTGTTTTATCTCATCACTTAACTTATCAGTCATATCAGTTGCTATAAAACCGGGAGTTATAGCATTAAATCTTATACCTCTACTTGCACCCTCAAGTGCAAAACTCTTTGTCATGGCGATCAATCCGCCTTTTGATGCACTATAGTTTACCTGTCCAGCATTGCCACTCTCTCCTACAATAGAAGAGATATTTACAACTGAACCAAATCTCTTTTTATTCATAAGTTTTAAAGCCTCTCTGCATCCTACAAAAGCTGAGGTAAGATTGGCCTCTATAACTTGTGAAAACTCCTCTGTTTTCATTCTGATAGCAAGTTTGTCCAGAGTGATACCAGCATTATTTACAAGATAAGAAAGTTCTCCATCGCTATCAATTATAACCTTGATACCCTCTTTAAAAGCATCTTCATCAGTTATATCAAACTTTACAACCGCAGCACTTCCACCATTTGAAACAATCTCATCTTGTAATTTATCAGCTAATTTTGGATCACTTCTATAATTTATCCAAACCTTAAGCCCATAATTAGCTAAAACCAAAGCTATATCTCGCCCTATACCTCTACTAGCACCTGTTATAAGTACATTTTTTCCACTAAATTTCATAATTCTCCTTTATCTTAAGCTTTGAGCATAAAGCTTAGAGCTAAGAGCTTTTAATAAAGGGTACCTCTAAAATTAAAAATTGCAAAGCAATTTTTAACAGCTCTAAGCCTCAAGCTCTTCGCTCTAAGCTTTTTTAAAATAGTG
>JALVXV010000158.1 GCA_027038235.1 Campylobacterales bacterium
GTCAAGATGGAATAGATTGTATCTTGAAAATTTTAAAAGATATGAAAAATGAAAAATACTCATCTATTTGCACATTTTCCACCACCAAACCGACAAAGGAGTTGATAGGCAAGATTGCTAACACTTTAATAAAGAGCAAAAAAATATATCCGGATAAATTTCACATCATATATAAACCAAACATCAAACAAAATAGCATAATATTTGAGTGTGAACTAAAGCTTGTGTTGGGTTCATTGCATGAATTTGAACAATGCTTAAAAGATACAAAAAGTAGCATCGAAAGAGGTATAGAACTTGAAAATGATAATTTAACTATTTGGAGTAGTTATCATGCAAAAAAATATTAAAAGTAAGTTACCAACTGAATATAAAGAATTTTTACTCAAATATAATAAAAAAAGACCCATAAAAAATACTTTTGATATTCCAAATGAGGGGAGTAGCTTGATAGATATTTTTTACAACTTATCAAATGACAATCTCAAGCCTTTGTCATACAATCCTGATATTTTAGCCATAGGAAATGACCAAAACGGTAATATCATAGGTATAGGAATTTCAACAAGAAATTACAATAAAATTTTCTTTATAGACCATGAAACTTTAAATATTATTAAACTATCTGGCTCTTTTAGTAACTTTATAGACAATTTATATGAATATAAAGATGAGGATTTGATAGAGGAACTAATCAAAATAACGATATTGAGGGTATAAAAAAATTGATAAAAAGCGGTTTTAATATACATCAAAAAAATAAATATGGCAGAACCATATTAGAAGAAGCGACTCTTTTTGCGAAAAATGACATTATAAAATTTTTGTATAATTTGGGTGCAAAATTGGAAAACTCTATCAAAATTGCAGAGCAAAATTCTGAATTTTTTGACGAGCATAAATAAAAAGATATTAGAGCTTTTTAAAAAGCTATCAAATATATCCAATCCAAAGGAAAAATAGATGAAGATAGTTATAAAATTAAGTTGCCTTTATAATCTTTATAATTTTTAAACTGATATTTAGTATATTGGGAGTATAATATCTGTCATAATAAATTACTATGTATGAATATGCATTCATAATTTTAATTGACTATTTATGTGTAGTCTGTGATAATTGCATTCAAAGATTGTAAAGCCAGTTTTACAATTAAGCAACATACAAGGAGAGGTATAATGAAAAGGTTGATTTCACCGGCTTTAGTCGGACTTTTTTTCTTAAGCGGTTTTGCAAATGCTGAAGATCTAACTCTAAAGCAAGAGGTAGAACAGCTTAAAAAACAGATGGCTGAACTAAAAAAAGCTCAAGAAAAGATAAATATTTCAGCTCTTAAAAAACAAATTAGTGAGATAAAAGCTCATGATGGACATGACAATATCAAATGGAATGCTGATTTTAGAACAGCATTTGATTATATCTCATATAAAAAACAAAGCGGTAAAACAGAAGCAAACGGTATTTTTACTAATAGATTGTTTTTGAATATGGCCTTTGCTCCAACTGACAATATCACATTTTATGGCACTTTAGCTTATTATAAAAGTTATGGTCAAGCAACCGGTGCAAATATGGGTATGAACTACTTTGACTGGGTAGTAAATGGTACAGCAAACCCTTCTGATGAGCTTAGGGTAAAAGAGGCTTTTTGGCTCTATAAAAATGACACATTCTTAGGAAAAGATATTTCATGGACTGCAAGTGTAGGTAGAAGACCCTCAACTGATGGACTTCTTGCAAACTATAGAGAGGATCAAGATGCTAAGTCTGCTATCGGACACAATATCAATATGGAATTTGATGGTGCAAGTTTTGGATTTCATTTAGAAAATGTAACCGGTATTTCAGGAATGTTTGCTAAAGTCTGTTTAGGCAGAGGTATGTCAAATCTATATTCAAGATATAGTGGTATAAAATCAAACGGCACACCAAATCAATATACACTTACAGGTAATGCAGACTATACAAAAGTTGATGGATTTAAAAACACAGACTTAGTGGGAATACTTTTCAATCCTTACGATGATGGTCAGTATTCAGTTCACACAAGTTGGTTTAAAGCATACAATTTGCCGGGGTTAATTGATATAACAGGTGTTAATCCAATGACTGATACTTATCAATTTAAACAGACAGGTGATATGACCGGTGGTATCATTACCTTTGTATCTGATGGAATTGGCGATGGAATAAGCGACTTTTTAGACGATACTGTGGCATTTGTCTCTTTTGCTTACAGTAAAACTCATCCAAAAGATGGCAATAGGATGTTAGGTTCTACCAAAGATGAAACAGGTAGCTCTCTCTATGTAGGTGCAAATTGGGCTTGTCAATTTGTTGATGATGCGAGAGTTGGTCTTGAGTATAATCATGGAAGTAAGTATTGGAGAAGTTTTACATATGGTGAGGATACACTTGCTGGAAGTAAGTTAGCCACTAGAGGTGATGCTTATGAATTTTGGTTCAATAAAGAGTTGATAGGAAAGACATTGACTGCACAACTTAGATATACCTA
>JALVXV010000159.1 GCA_027038235.1 Campylobacterales bacterium
TAACTCAAGAAAAAGCAAAAGAGTTAGGCTTAGAGAAGATAGCCTTAGGACAACTTATAAATGAGGCTTTGTTGCTAAACTATGCTGATGAGTTGGGATTGATTACACTTAATAGTGAAGTTGAAGATGTGCTTAAAAATACAAAAGCTTTTCAAAAAGATGGGGTTTTTGATAAAAATCAGTACTATAGGGTGCTTAAAAATATTGGAACAAGAGCTAAGGATTATGAAGAATCGCTTAAAAAAGAGATAACACTTAAAAAACTTAATAATATCTTAAATCTTTCTCAAACTCCTTTAGAGATAGAGTCTTTTGGTGCTTCTTTATTTATGCAAGATAGATTGCAAACAAAGATTATCTATGCAGATAGTTCAAAAATCGCTATAAATGATACTATCTTAAAAAATTTTTGGCAAAATAAAAAGAGATCATATCTAACTACCAAAAGTTATGAATTAGCCACGATAAAAATTCCTGTCTCATTTATAGAGGTTGATGAGAATGAGACAGAAAAACATTATAAGAAAAAAAGATACTCATATACCAATAAAGATGGAAAGATTATGAGTTTTGAAGAGGCAAAAGATAGAGTTATTAAAGATTTGCAACTAGAAAAGGGTAAAAGATTTGCACTCAAAAAGTATCTTGCACTCAAAAGAGGAAAGATAAAGGCTACACAAAGGATGACTATAAGTGTAAAACAGAGTCTATTTCCTCAAGATAGATTGAGAGATGTGAGTGTTGGAGATGTGCTTAAACCTTTTGTTTTTGGGGATGGTTATATAGTTGCAAAAGTTACCAAAATAGATATGCCAAGACCTATGAGTTTTGAAGAGGCAAAAGATCGTGTCAAAAAAGATTATCTAAAAATTGCACAAGAGAGAGAGCTTGAAAAGGAGGCTAAGAGTTTAGTTGCTAACTTTAATGGTGGTAAAGATTTGGGCTTTGTAAGCAGAGATGATATAAAAAAGATAAAAGGCTTAAATGAGCTTGAAGCTGTTGAGTTTTTAAATCAAATCTTTAACTCACCTGCAAAAAAAGGGTATAAAGTATTTGGCAATAAGGCTATTATATATAGAATATTGGAACAAAAGTTGCTTGATAAAAGTAAACTTAAGACATATAGTATGCTACTTAAAAGCAATGTAAAAAATGCTAAGTTAGCAGAGATAAACCAAAAGTTACTTTCTAAGCTTAGGAAGAAGTATCAAATAGAAAGTTTCTACAAAGGACAATAGTTGAGCAGAACTATACTAGGTATCGATATAGGATCTACCAAAATATGTGCTATCATTGCCCAGCAAAATGGTGATAAACTGAAAATTGCAGGGAGTGGTGTCGCTAAATCAAAAGGTATCAAAAAGGGTATCATTACAAATATCGAACTAGCATCTAACTCTATAAAAGAGGCACTAGATAGTGCTAAAAAAGTAGCAGGTACAAATGTAGATAGGGTTATTGTATCAATCTCAGGAGCCTACACAAAGAGTGTAGAGAGTTATGGAGTTGTCAATATTCCTGATAAAGAGATAGGTATAAAAGAGATAAATCGTGTTATGATGATGGCTGATCATAATGCTAATATACCCCATGATTATGAAAGAATCCATGTCTTGCCATACAATTTTAAAGTTGACAACCAAGAGTTTATAGATGATCCTCTTGGTATGACTGGGAATAGACTTGAAGTACATGTACATATCATAACTGCCCAAAAAACCTCTCTTAACAATCTTAGAAAATCAGTAGAGTTAGCCGGAGTAAATATAGACAATATCGTTTTAACCGGTTATGCTTCAAGCATAGCGGTTTTAAATGATGATGAAAAGGAGTTGGGTGTATCGGTAATAGATATGGGCGGAGCAACTTGTAATCTTTGCATAAATACATCAAACAGCATAAGATATAATGACTTTTTAGCAGTTGGTTCAAACAATATCACAAATGATTTATCAATGGCACTACACACCCCTCTAAGTGCAGCTGAAGAGGTCAAAATAAAGCATGGCTCTTTAAAGAGGGTTAGCAATGAACTTATCGAGCTACCTGTCATAGGAGATGATAATAATACCAATGAAATATCTTTAGAAATAGTATCGAATGTTATATATGCTAGAGTTGAAGAGACACTTATGATACTTGCAAAATCTATAGATGAGAGCGATTTTAAAGAGCAGATTGGAGCTGGGATAGTACTTACAGGTGGTTTTACCAAGATAGAGGGATTAAGAGAGTTAGCAATCGCTATATTTGATAATATGCCAGTACGAATAGCAAAACCAAAAAAGATAGAGGGCATGTTTGAAACATTAAAAGATCCTATCTACTCTACTAGTATTGGTTTGATACTCTATGGTGGAGGCTATTTTACCCCTTATGAGATCGATTCAAATAAAAAATTAAGGTACAAACATGAAATAATAGAACCTACAAACAATATACAAAATATTGCTGAGGATTCAAAAGAGATAAAGAGTGAAGAAAAGCCCAGCAAGGACGATATGATAGATATAAGAAAGATAAAAAAACAGAGTGATATGAAAGATAAAATGTCAAAATTTTGGAATACAATAACACAACTATTTTGAGGAGTGGTCAATATGAATAACTTTACAATTGAAGAGGCAAAAGAGGTAGCAGGAGCCTGTATAAAAGTTGTCGGAGTAGGTGGTGGTGGCGGAAATATGATAAATCATATGATAAATGAAGGTATTAGTGGTATAGATCTTATAGTAGCCAACACAGATGCCCAAGCACTTGATGCATCTTTAGCACCTACAAAGATACAACTTGGTGAAAAAAAGACAAAGGGTTTAGGTGCTGGAATGAAACCTGAAATCGGCAGAGAGTCTGCTTTGGAAAATTATGAAGAGATAAAGAGTGCTTTAGAAAATGCTGATATCGTCTTTATAGCCTCTGGCTTTGGAGGGGGTACTGGTACTGGTGCTGCTCCAGTAATTGCCCAAGCTGCTAAAGAGGTAGGAGCTTTAACAGTATCTGTAGTAACTAAACCATTTATGTTTGAGGGAAGAAGAAGAGCAAAACTTGCCGAAGAGGGACTAAAGGAGTTAAAAAAAGAGAGTGATTCTATAGTAGTCATTCCAAATGATAAGCTTTTAAGTATTATAGATAAAAATCTTGGTATCAAAGATAGCTTCAAAATAGTTGATAATATCCTATCTCGTGCGGTAGGTGGCATGAGTTCAGTTGTGTTATCTTATGGAAACAATGATATAAATCTTGACTTTGCAGATGTGCAAACTGTAATGAGTCATAGAGGTATGGCACTCCTTGGAGTAGGTGAATTTGAGGGTGAAGATGCTGCGGTAGAGGCTATGAAAAATGCTATAGAGTCTCCACTGCTTGATAATATGAGTATAAATGGAGCATTGGGAGTATTGGTACACTTCAATATCCATCCAAATTGTCCACTTAGTCAAATAAGTGATGCTATGGGTATAATATATGATAATGCTGATGAAGATGCTCATGTAATATTTGGAACTACTACTGATGAAAATATGCCTGAAAACAAGGTCAAGATAACCATAGTTGCAACTGGTTTTGAGAGTGAAAAGGAAAAACAAGAGAGTTTAAATTTGGTTGACCCAATAAATGAGGCTAGAAAAAAGAGAATTGCTGAGCTAAGAAAGGTTAGCGGTGGCTATGAGGGACAAGAGGATCTTTTAGATATCCCTACATTCATGAGAAATCAGATGGATTAGACACTTTATAACTTACAAAAGGGTATCTAAATCCTATCTTTAACAGCTTTTAGATACCCCATATATCTCCTCTAAGCTCTTGCTTTTTTTAGCATATCTGCTATCAAAAATGCCATTTCAAGAGCCTGATCAGCATTAAGTCTAGGATCGCAGTGAGTATGATATCTTGAAGATAGCTTCTCCTCAGTTATATCCCCTGCTCCACCTATACACTCTGTTACATTTTGTCCGGTCATCTCAAGATGAACTCCACCAGCATAAGTCCCCTCTGCTGCATGTATTTCAAAAAATCTCTCAACCTCTTTTAAAACACTATCAAAAACTCTAGTTTTATAATTGTTTGAAGTCTTTATTGTATTGCCATGCATTGGATCTATGCTCCAAAGCACCTTTTTCCCCTCTCTTTCAATAGCTTTTATAAGATCAGGTAAATATTTTCCTATCTCCTCTGCCCCCATCCTAACTATGATATTAAGTCTTCCAGCTTCATTTTTTGGATTGAGTATATCAGTTAGCTTGATAAGATCAGTAGTACTCATTGTAGGCCCTGCTTTTACACCTATAGGATTTTTAACCCCTTTTAAAAACTCCACATGAGCACCATTGACATCTCTAGTTCTATCACCTATCCAAAGCATATGAGCAGAGCAGTCATACCAATCGCCAGTAGTACTATCTTTTCTTGTTAGAGCCTTTTCATAATTTAGCAAAAGTGCCTCATGAGATGTATAGAGTGTTGTTTGTTTTATATTTGGTGTATTTTTAGAGTTTATTCCACAAGCATCCATAAAGGCTAATGCTTCAGTTATCTTATCTGTAAGCACTTTATATCTACTATCAAGCTGATTGTCCTTGATAAAACCTAAATTCCACCTATTTACCTGATGAAGATCTGCTAAACCTCCTCTTGCAAAAGCTCTTAGAAGATTGTGTGTAGCAGCTGATTGGTTATAGGCTCTTATCATTCTATTTGGATCTGGAGTTCTACCCTCTTTGGTAAATGCTATATCATTTATAATATCACCTCTATAGCTTGGAAGTGTAACTCCATCAACAGTCTCAGTATCAGAACTTCTTGGTTTTGCAAATTGACCTGCCATTCTGCCTACTTTTACCACCGGACAACCACCAGAAAATGTCAAAACTACTGCCATTTGTAGCAATACTTTAAATGTATCTCGAATATTATCAGCATTGAACTCAGCAAAGCTCTCTGCACAATCTCCACCTTGTAGCAAAAAAGCATCACCTTCAGTAGCTTTTGCTAAATCTTTTTTTAGATTTCTTACCTCTCCTGCAAAAACTAAAGGCGGAAATTTACTCAATGTATCTTCAACCTCGATCAACTTCCCCCTATCTGGATAGGTAGGCTGTTGCTTTATCTCTTTATTCATCCAAGTTGAGGGATTCCAATCACTCATGCTAATTCCTTAGTAAATTTTTGAGATATAAAATACTCTTTTTTTACTTTAAAACAAGTTAAAATATATCAAAATACCCCTTTTTATCCCAAATTTTGCAATAGATTTTATTGTCTTAAGTAACATTTTGTTATAATTCCCATCTATCTTAAGAGTAGGAGTCTTTTATGGAGCATTTGGTACCAGTTTTGGTAATCTTAGCTATAGTAGCCTTTTTTATGCATAAAAATATAGATAAAATTACCTCCAATATAGATAGCTTAGAGGATAAGTCTTATGAATTATATGCAAAATATGCTAGAATTGTTGAAAGATATATCAAAGATCTTCAGTCAAATATAGAAAAAAATAGTGTATTGGTTGATGAAAAATATAGACTAAATGATGATATAGATGCTAAAGAGCTAACACAAAATCTATCATCTCTTATAAGAAAATTGGCATTTTTTGAAACTCTACAAGCTAAGCAAAAGAGCAAAAAAGAGCTTGAGAGTGATTTTTTTGAACTACTCTCTAGCTTAGATAGTATAATTCAAAAAGGTTTTAAAAATGGAGAAAATCTTGCAGATGAGATAAGAGATAGCCTACATGATGAGTATAAAAAGTTGAAAAAAACCTATATGTTATAGTAATTGGCATAAATTTTGCTTTGTCTATTGTAACTTTTTTGAAAGGTTACAATAGATGATAATAAAGCAAAATAATAAATCGATCAATATAACTATCAAAGATGACACTCAAACATTTTACTACCTAAAAAACCTAATTGATAAAAATTTTAAAAACAAAATAGGCAATAAAAATAAGATCATAGTCTTTAATGACTCCTCAGAAGAGGTTGGCAGAAGATACTTTTTAAAACTTCTTTCAAGGCTATATGCGAGAAAAACAGGTAAGAAGCTAAAAAAAATATGGCAGATAGAAAAGGCTATTGATAAAACTATAAAGATAACACTTATCAAACAAAATCAGCTACAAAGCATTGTCAATCTAAAACTAAATCTTTCAAAACAAAACTCCTCTATCTTGATAGAGATGGATGTAAAAAATAGATTTATTTTAAGAGGATTGCAAAATATATTTGATAACTATAGGGTTCTTTATCATCCATCAGATAATAGAGTTTTAATATATGATTTTGATAAAGATATTATCGAAAGATTAAGAGAGCTTACTGCTATGAAAGAGATATTGGGAAATTTTATACACTTTCATTATGATAAAAATTTATTTGAGGAGATTGAACTATTTGTATCTAGTGCTACAAGAAAAAGAAAATCTATCAATCTACTTCTTGAGGATTTTTATAGACTTTTAAATTGCTCACAATATGACTCATATCAAAAGGTAAGAGCAAACTATCTATCCTTGGTCAAAAAGTATCATCCTGATAATATACTAAGTGACAACACACTTATCATCAAAGTTTATAGTAAAAAATTTCAAAAAATTCAACAAGCCTATAAGACTATAAAAGAGTACCATAAATATATAGGCAATGTTGCATAATTTAGGATAATTTTACATCTTGTTTAACTATTACTTAAAATAAGTTTAAGAACAAAACTTAAAAAAATATAAATGAGACTTTTTAAGTCCCTTTTGTATAAAATTTCATCGTTGATAAACAGATGCCCTAACCCAGCACGATAATTTAGACAACTTTGAGGGTGCCTTCAAACCCTTATTAACCCATACATTATCAGAGAGAATAGTTCCTCCTCCTTTCTATTCTCTCAATTTTTTTGTATTTTTCCTCTCAATTTTGATATAATAAGATAAAAAAAGAGTTGACAAATGATAAAAAATGAGATAAAATTCCATCAAATTTTTGCGGGAATAGCTCAGTGGTAGAGCACAACCTTGCCAAGGTTGGGGTCGCGAGTTCGAACCTCGTTTCCCGCTCCATCATTTTTGTACTTCTTCTATCTATTCCACTCTTATCATATTCTAAGCAAATTATCATAAAAGAGAGATATTGCATAAAAAACAATCAATTAACCTTAAAAGATATATATCCATTATCTAAGAAAAATAGGATAGTTTTAACTATTTCCTCAGCTTTATCAACCTACAAAATCCCCTCTTTAGATATAATTTCAAATATAAAAAAATATACTCCTTTAGCCATAAAAGATATTTCAGGAGGCATAGTAACTCTTGATAAACAGTGCTATATCAAATATCAAAAAAGAGATATAAAAGAGGCTTTGAAAAAAGTTTTTAAAAAAAGATATAAAAACATAAAGATAAAACAGCTTAAAATTACTCCTATAAACTCCTTTCCAAACAATTTTAGTAGTTATCGTTTTGATAGGATAGAGATAAAAAATCACAACTTAAGAAAAAAGAGTGGAAATTTCATAGTTGTTTACAAAAATAGCGATAAAAAAAGGGTAAGACTCTTTTTTAGATACAAGATTTTAGCAAAAATAGCTCTTTTTAAAGCAAAACATAATATCCAAAGCGGTAAAATCCTTTCTCAAAATGATTTTGAAAAAGATGTGGTAAATTTTGATAAAATTCCACTAAATTTTATAAAAGATTTAAAAAGTGGAGTTTATAGAACAAAAAATTATATAAAAAAAGATACCATTTTGACAAAATATATGGTAAAAAGAGTAACACTTGTAAGAAAAAGGGATACTCTTAGAACCATTATAAAAGATGGCAATTTGCAAATAGAATTTTTTTCAAAAGCTTTGCAAGATGGAGACAAAGGAGATATTATAAAAACTGTAGGAAAAAATGGTAAAATATATCGAGCTAAGATTGTAGGTAAGGGCTTGGTGGTAATTCAATAAAAAAGCTTAGAGCTAAGTGCTAAGAGCTTGGAGCTGTTTTAGCTCTCAGCCCTAAGCTCTCAGCCCTAAGCTCAATCCGAAGGATTTTCAGGTGAAAAAGTTGATAATAGCCATAAGTGGTGGTAGTGGGGTAAATTTGGGTATAAAATTTGTTGAAAATTTACCTAAAAATATAAAAAGCTATGTTGTAGTTTCAGATAATGCAAAAATAGTTTTCAAAGAAGAGGAAAATATCACAGTTTATAGAAATGATGATATATCAGCAGCTATTGCTTCAGGCTCTTTTAAGTGTGAGGCTATGGCTATAATACCAACAAGCATGAATACCCTAGCTAAGATAAGCTGTGGCATAGCAGATAATCTTTTAACAAGAGCAGCAAGTGTCATAATAAAGGAGAAAAAGACTCTTTTATTGGCTCCAAGAGAGTTGCCATACTCTTCTATTTCATTGGAAAATATGTTAAAATTATCAAATTTGGGAGTAATAATTGCTCCTCCTGTTTTAGGATACTATGCAGATATAAAGAGTTTAGAAGATATGGAGAGATTTATGATTGGAAAGTGGTTTGATCTATTGAAGATAGAACACAATCTATATAAGAGATGGAAGATAGATGAGTAATATAGCAATATATCCCGGTACTTTTGATCCTGTTACAAATGGACATATAGATATAATAAAAAGAGCTAAAAAGATTTTTGATAAAGTTGTAGTAGCAGTTGCACTCTCTAAAGATAAAAATCCAATGTTTTTGTTGGAGCAGAGGGTAAATTTTTTAAAAGAGAGTGTAAGAGATATCTGTGGAGTAGAGGTGGAATCATTTGACTCACTTTTGGTAGATTTTGCACAAGAGAAGGGTATAAAAACTATCATAAGAGGGCTTAGAGCAGTTAGCGACTTTGAGTATGAGCTTCAAATGGGATATGCAAATAACTTTTTAAATAGAGAAATTGACACCATATATCTTATGCCATCACTTAAAAATGCTTTTATAAGCTCCTCCGTTGTAAGAGCTATTTTAAGACACAATGGCGATCCTTCAAGTTTGGTGCCAGATGCTATAAGAGAGAGTATAAAATGTATATAATCATTGAGGGAGTTGATACAAGTGGAAAATCAACTCAAATAGAGCTTTTAAAAAAAAGGTTTAAAGATGCTATTTTTACAAAAGAGCCTGGTGGAACAAAGCTTGGTAGCGAAATAAGAGAGATACTATTAAACAAAAATATCAAAAGCTCTAAGGCTGAATTTTTTTTGTTTCTAGCTGATAGGGCTGAACACTTCAAGGAGGTTATTAGACCAAATCTTTCAAAGCTTATTATAAGTGATAGAGGATTTATCTCGGGCATAGCTTATGCAATGAGTAGAGGTTTGGATATTGAACTTGATGAGATGATAAAGCTAAATAAGTTGGCTTTAAATTCTACTCTTCCAGATTTAGTAATATTACTTAAAATCGACAAAGAGAGCATCATAAAAAGACTTAATAAAAAAAGTCATGACAATATTGAAAAAAGAGGCATAGAGTATCTTTTAAGTGTGCAGAAAAATATGCAAAATATTTTAAAAAGGTTAGATATAAATTTTGTAGAGATTGATGCCTCAAAAGATATAATGGAAATTTATAAAATAATATTGGAGAATATAAAATGATAAAAGCTTTAAGAGGTATGAAAGATATTTTGCCTAATGAAAATGAAAAATATATCTACTTTTTAGAAAATGCTGCAAGATTGGCTAAAAATTATGGATTTGAATATATAGAAACTCCCATACTTGAAGAGACAGCACTTTTTAAAAGAAGTGTTGGAGAGAGTAGCGATATAGTGGGAAAAGAGATGTATGAGTTTATCGACAAGGGCGGTAATAGTGTATGTCTTAGACCTGAGGGTACAGCCGGAGTAGTCAGGTCATTTGTGCAACATAAATTTGATAGGATTTTAGGGGTTAAAAGATACTTTTATTATGGTGCTATGTTTAGATATGAAAGACCTCAAAAAGGAAGATTAAGAGAGTTTCATCAATTTGGTGTAGAGTGTTTTGGAGAAGACAACCCCTATGAAGATGTCAATATCATACTACTTTTAAAAGATATACTTGATTTTTTCGACATTAGTTATACACTAAAGATAAACTCTTTAGGATGTCAAAAGTGCCTCCCACCTTTTAGAGAACTTTTGGTAAAACATTTATATGATATAGAAGATAGACTTTGTGATGATTGTAAAAGAAGGATAAAAACCAACCCCATAAGAGTCTTTGACTGTAAAAATGAGAGTTGTCAAAGAGTTTTAGAAGATGCTCCAAGACTGGGCTCTGCCCTTTGTAAAGAGTGTGATGAGAGTTTTGAATTTGTTAAAAGTAAGCTTGATACATTAGGTATAGAGTATGAAGTTGATAGTAATTTAGTAAGAGGACTTGATTATTATACAAAGACAGCTTTTGAATTTGTTTCAGGTGAGCTTGGTGCTCAAAATGCAGTAGCAGGTGGAGGCAGATATGATAGGCTTGTTGAATTTCTTGGAGGCAAACCAACTTCTGGGATTGGGTTTGCTATAGGCATTGAGAGATTGTTAGAGCTTGTAAAACTTCCAAATAAAGAGAAAGAGGGGTACTACTTTGGTGCTATGGATGAAGAAGCGATAGAGCTTATCTTTAAGCTTGGTAATTTGTATAAAAAGAGAGTCAAAACTGAAATCTCTTATCAAAAAAAGAGCCTAAAAGCCCACCTAAAAACTGCCGATAAAAAAGGTGTTAGATACTGTGTAGTAGTTGGTGAAAATGAGTTAAAATCAAATAATATTTGGGTGAAAGATTTGGTAAAAAAAGAGGAAAAAGTTATAAGTTTAGAAGAGTTT
>JALVXV010000160.1 GCA_027038235.1 Campylobacterales bacterium
TATCAAGACTATAGGGAGTTAATTCAACTTTTACTTTATCTCCGGGCATTATCTTTATATAATGCATTCTCATCTTTCCAGCAATGTGACAAAGCACTTGATGCCCATTTTCAAGCTCAACTTGAAATGTGGCATTTGGCAATGCTTCAACAACTTTACCATCAATCTCTATAACATCATCTTTCGCCATTTATCCTCCTTTCTTTTAATATAGGGGTAAAGGAGGATAGGTGAAAAGGTGTAAAGTGTTTGGACTTAAAGTTTAGCAAAGCTAAACTTTTCCTCTTTACTCCTTTACCCCTTTACTCCTTTACCCCTCAATAGAGCTGAGTATCTCAGCTCTATTATTAACTATCGCTACACAATGCTCATAGTGTGAAGTTCTAAGTCCATCTTCACTAACTACAGACCACTTATCATCCAATACCACAGCATTAGAGCTTTTTTGACATATCATAGGCTCTATACAAAATACCATTCCATTTTTTATCTTTGGTCCTGCTTTTGGATTGTTTCCCTCTAAATAATTTGGGATTTCTGGCTCTTCATGCGGCTTTTTGCCGATACCATGTCCACAAAAACCGCGAAGAGGCACATATCCTCTTGATAAAATAAACTCTTCTATTTTGTAACTTAACTCTTTAAACCTCATGCCTGTTTTTATAATATCTATGGCATACATTAAAGTATCGTATGAGCATGAGATTAGCTTTTGATCATCTTTTGAAATTTTGCCTATACCTATAGTTATAGCTGCATCTCCAAAAAATCCATCAAGTTCAACACCTATATCAAGACCTAAGATATCACCCTCTTTTATCTTTGTTTTGTTTGGAATACCATGTATAACAACTTCATTAAGAGATGTGCAAACTCCAGCAGGAAAACCATACAAGCCCTTAAAAGCAGGTTTTGCACCATCATATTTAGATATAAAATCTTCACCCTCTTGATTTATCTCAAGAAGAGTCATGCCAGGTTTTACAAAATCTTTTAAATGTTTTAAAGTAGTGGCGACTATTTTATTAGCCGCCCTCATTTTTTCTATTTCGGCAGGTTTTCTTAAATTTATTGCCATTAAAGTCCTACAGCACTGAGTGTCTCATATTTACTCATATAGATTTGTGCCTCAATCTTTCTCATAGTATCAAGTGCAACTTGAACTACGATAAGCACTGCAGTACCTCCAAAATAAAATGGAACTCCCATAAATTTAACTAGCATCCAAGGAAGTGTAGAGATGAGTGCTAGATACAATGCTCCCCAAAATGTAAGCCTACTTGCTACATCATTTAAAAATAGAGCTGTTGATTGACCTGGTCTAACACCGGGTATAAAACCGCCCTGTCTTTTTAAGTTATCTGCAATATCCTTTGAGTTAAATGCGATAGATGCATAAAAATATGCAAAAAATATAACAAATAAAAACATCAAAATATTAAAAAAGAAACTATTTGGACTTAAAAAGTCTTTAACCATTACGATATATTTATTTGTACTTGTCTGTAGCAATGTAGATGGAAACATCAAAATAGCACTTGCAAAGATAGGGGGAATAACTCCGCTAAGATTTAATTTTATAGGTATATAGTTCATTACTCTTTTGTTTTGGTTTTCCATCATGATTTTTCTTGAGTATGATACAGGTACTCTTCTCTCACCAAGTTCAACATATATAATAAATCCTACTGTTACAATGATGATAACAAGTATAGCAACCACTACTAAAAAGTTTAACTCACCTGTATTTACAAGATTAATTGTTCCGCCTATTGCTGCAGGAATACCTGAGACAATCCCTGCAAATATAATAAGACTGATACCATTTCCCACACCTCTTTGAGTTATCTGTTCGCCTATCCACATCAAAAGCATAGTTCCTGTTAGCATTGAAATAGCAGCAATTGGTATAAAAGTACCCATATCTATCATAATAGCACTCTCGCCACCTTGAACAGGTATGCTTTGAAGACCTATAGATACACCTACGGCTTGGATTAGTGTTATGGCAACTGTTGCATATCTTATGATTTGCATATATTTTTCCATACCATCTCGCTCTTTTTTCATTTTACCAAGTGCAGGAAAAGTCGCTGCAAGAAGTTCAAAAATAATTGAAGCTGTAATATATGGCATAATTCCCAAAGATATGATACTAAGTCTTTGGGCAGCTTTTCCACTAAACATATTAAACATACCCAAAGCATTATTGCTATTGTCTTCAAAAAAGCTCTTGATTACATCTATATTTACACCGGGTACTGGAACATAAGCCAAAATTCTATAAGCAAATAAAAATCCCAAAGTTATCAAGATCTTATTTGTCAATTCCTTACTCATTAATTCTCCTTAAAAAAGCAAAGTAGCATTTGCTCTACTTTGCTTTACTATTCACTAATCACTAATTACGAGTCACTAATCACTAACTTTGGCTCTACTTGTTACAACTCTATCATCTTTGATCTTAGATGCTAATTTACTAGCACCTTCACCAATAAGTTTAACCTTTTTAACACTATTTTGAATCTTATGAATTTTTTTAATATTTTCCAAAGTTATCTCTTCTAATTCAGCCACTTTTGTTACTTTTTTAATATTGATAACATAGGGCTTTATTATCTTTGTAGTAAAACCAACCTTTGGAAGTCTTCTTTGAAGTGGTTGTTGACCACCTTCAAAACCTCTTTTTCTACTATATCCAGTTCTACTTTTTTGACCATTAGCACCTCTTGAAGCAGTTTTTCCCATACCACTTCCTTGACCTCTGCCTACTCTTTTTTTCTTAAAAGTAGAATTATTAGCTTTTTTTAAATTGTGTAATGCCATTATAAATTCCTTTTATTTTAACATACTAAGAGCTTTTATAGTAGCTCTTACAACATTTCCAGCATTATTAGATCCTAAAGATTTTGTCAATATATCCTTTATTCCAGCTAGTTCAATAACAGGTCTTGTTGCACCACCAGCAATGATTCCTGTACCTTCACTAGCAGGTTTTAATAAAATTCTACTCGAATTAAATTTAACCTCAATGTCATGAGAGATGGTTGAGCCCTTTATTTTTACATTAATGATATTTTTAAATGCATCATCAACCGCTTTTTTAATGGCATCGGGAACCTCTTTGGCTTTACCAAAACCATACCCCACATGCCCATTTTTATCTCCTATAACAACCAAAGCAGTAAATCTAAATCTTCTACCACCCTTAACAACTTTGGCAACTCTACCTATATTTACTATTACCTCTTCAAAATCTTCTCTATTATACTTTTCCATTAGTTCCTCTTTTATAGCTTAATGCCATTATCTCTTAGAGCATCTGCAAATGCGACTATAACACCATTATACTGATATCCATTTCTATCTAGTACTACTTCTTCAACTTTACTCTTTTTCAATATCTTAGCAAAAGTAGCTCCTACCTCTTTAGCACTATCTTTATTAGCTTTAAGGCCTAGTTTTTTACCATCTACTGCACAAAGTGTTACACCATTTACATCATCTATTGCTTGAGCATAAAGATGTCTATTTGATTTAAATACCGAAACTCTTGGTTTGCTAGAGGTACCGCTGATCTTACCTCTAATTCTTCTTTTTCTTTTCACTCTTAAGGCATTTTTTTGTTTTAATAATTTCTCTCTCATTTTTTTACCTTCTCCTATTTACCAGTTTTTCCGGCTTTTCTTATAATAGTCTCATCAACATACTTGACACCTTTGCCTTTGTATGGCTCAGGAGGTCTGAAACTTCTTATATCAGCTGCTACTTGACCTACTAATTGCTTATCATTGCCTTTTATAGAAATTATATTTTTTTCTACTGCTATAGTTATATCTTTTGGAATATTATAATTTATTGGATGAGAAAAACCAAGAAGCAACTCTAAAACATTGCCCTTTAAAGTCGCTCTATATCCAACACCATTTATCTCAAGCTTCTTCTCAAATCCCTTTGTAATACCAGTTATAATATTGCTTGAAATAGACCTATAAGTTCCCCAAAAAGCTTTGCTTTGTCTGTCCTCGCCCTTGGGAGTAAAAACTATTTGATTATTTTCGATTTTGACTATAACATTATCCTTGGTATCCAACTCTTTTTGGATACTACCCTTTTTAAAAATTATTCTACTTCCATCCATTGTTACTTCAACACCAGAAGGAATCTCTACAGGTAATTTACCTATTCTTGACATATTTTTCCCTTTTTTATTTGTCTACAAGCATAAAAAGCTTGAATGCCATAAATAAAGGTTACCAAATGCTACAAAGCACTTCGCCACCAACTCCCAATCTGTATGCTTCATCATTGCTAAGTACACCTTTTGATGTGCTAACAACGATAGTACCATATCCATTTTTAAACTTCTTTATCTCATTTGAAGGTTTATAAACTCTTCTACCAGGTTTTGAGATCTTCTTTACTTCAGTTATCACACTCTTTCCATTTTCATTATATTTAAGTGTAACTTTGATAAATTTTTTAACATTCTCCTCTTTAACACTATAATCACCTATATAGCCCTTCTCTTTAAAAATCTTCAAAATTGCTTCAACCAAATTTGAATGAAGTAAAGTAGTACTCTCTAAGCCTCTCATAGAAGCATTTCTGATCCTAGTTAATGCATCTGAAACTATATCATTTATCATTTATAATCCTTACCAACTAGCTTTTTTAAGTCCGGGGATTAACCCTTCATTAGCCATTTTTCTAAGGCAAACTCTGCAAATTCCAAAATCTCTATAGACCGAATGGGGTCTTCCGCAGATTTGACATCTTGTATATGCTCTTACACTAAATTTTGGTTTTCTTGCATTTTTTGCTATCATTGATTTTTTAGCCATTATCTTCTTCCTTTTGCAAATGGAATTCCTATGAGTTCCAATAATTTAAAAGCACTCTTATCATCAGTAGCAGTCGTAACTATAGTGATATTCATACCATGAGTTCTTAAGATAAAATCATACTCAATCTCAGGGAATATCAACTGCTCATCAAGTCCAAAGTTATAATTGCCCCTTCCATCAAAACCACTTACACTAAGACCTCTAAAGTCTTTCACTCTAGGTAATGCAATAGATATAAGCTTATCTAAGAAGGTAAACATTCTATCTTTTCTAAGAGTTACTTTTACACCGACTGGGTAACCCTCTCTTACTTTAAAACCTGCAACAGATTTTTTAGCAACCGTTACAACTGCATGTTGACCGGCTATTAAGGAGATGGTATCTTGGATATTCTGTAATATTTTAGCATCTTTTGCAAATTCTCCAGCACCCACACTAATGATAACTTTCTCAATAGCAGGTATTAGCATAGGATTTTTAATATCCAACTCTTTTACAAGTGCCGGTTTTATCTCTTTGTTGTATCTCTCTTTCAATCTATCCATCTACTAATCCTCAACTTTTTGTACATTTGATATATGCATAGGCTTTTCAATGCTAACAAAACCACCATCTTTATTTTTCTCACTCGGTTTTACAGCCTTTTTAACTACCTTGCATCCAGATACTATCACTTGTGAAGTTTTAGGCATTACTCGTAAAACCTCTGCGACTTTACCTTTGTCATCACCGGCAATAACTCTTACCTTATCACCCTTTTTTATCTTAAATTTAACACCCATTACAGTACCTCCGGTGCAAGTGAAACTATTTTCATAAAGTTAGCATATCTTATCTCTCTTCCTATTGGACCAAAAATTCTAGTTCCGATAGGCTCTTTTTTTGCATCAAGTATAACTGCAGCATTCTCATCAAATCTAATAAGTGAACCATTTTCTCTTTGGACCTCTTTTTTAGTTCTGACAATTACTGCTTTTACCACTTGACCTTTTTTTACCTTACCATTAGGAATAGCTTTTTTCACAGAAGCTACGATGACATCACCTAAAGTTGCATATCTTCTTTTACTTCCGCCTAAAACTTTGATACACATTATCTCTTTTGCACCGCTATTATCAGCGATTTTCAATCTTGTAAAGCTTTGGATCATTTCTCATCTCCTGCAACTTCAGTATCAACTCTCTTTATATTAAGATCAGAACCCTCAATACTCTTAAGTCTATATGCTTTCTTTTTGCTAATCGGTCTGCACTCAATCGCACTTACTATATCTCCGATAGCTGTTTGATTGTTCTCATCATGAACTAGGTACTTTTTAAATCTCTTTACAAATTTTCTGTATCTTGGGTGCATCACTCTTCTTTCAACCATAACAGTCGCTGTTTTATCACCAGCCTTACTGACTACCACACCTTGTATTACTCTTTTTAAAGAAGCCATCTTTACAAACCTTATCTATTATTATTTTGAAGAGCAGTGATTGCAGTATTTATTCTTGCTATATCACGCCTTGCTTCTTTTATCTCATTTGGATTTGTTAGCTGCATTGTCTTAAGCTTAGCTCTAAGCTTAAAAAGCAGCACCTTTTTCTCTTTTAATAGCTCTTGAAGTTCTTTTAAGCTTTTATCTTTTAGATCAATATATTTCATTTTCATTCTCCCTCGTAACTATTTTTGTTTTAAATGGGAGCTTATGCATAGCCAAAGTAAGAGCAGCTCTTGCCAAATCCTCTTTGACTCCAGCCATTTCAAAAATAATTCTTCCAGGCTTTATATTCATCACCCACTGATCAACTGCACCTTTACCTTTACCCATTCTAACTTCAAGGGGTTTGCTAGTAATAGGCTTATCAGGAAAAACTCTTATCCAACTCTTTGCCATTCTATTTACTCTTCTAGTCATAGCAATTCTAGCTGCTTCTATCTGTCTTGAGTTTATTCTACCAGCCTCTACCGCCTTTAGGGCAATTTCACCAAAAGCTATAGAGCTTCCTCTATAAGATTTACCTCTATTTCTTCCCTTTTGTACTTTTCTATACTTTGTTCTTTTTGGCATCAACATGGCTATTTACCTCTTCTATTTCTTCGACTATCTCGTCTTGGTTTATCTTTAGCATCAGGTGCAATTCCCTTTGTCAAAACTTCACCTTTAAATATCCAAACCTTTACACCTATGATACCATATGTTGTTTGAGCCTCTGCAAATCCGTACTCAATCTTAGCTCTTAAGGTATGCAAAGGTACTCTACCCTCAAGATACCACTCAGTTCTAGCCATTTCAGCTCCACCAAGTCTTCCGGCAACTTGTACTTTTATACCCTTTGCACCAGATTTTAGAGCATTTTGCATAACTTTTTTCATTGCCCTTCTAAATGCAACTCTTCTTTCAAGTTGCATTGCAACATTTTCAGCTGCAAGTTGAGCATCACTTCCACTTCTTCTTACCTCTTGGATATTGACATTTACATCTTTTCCTATGAGTTTTGTAAGCTTATTTTTAAGTTTCTCTATATCTGCACCTTTTTTTCCGATGATGATACCCGGTCTAGCAGCAACAACAGTTACTCTAAGTTTTTTAGCAGTTCTTTCTATAATAATCTGTGAAATACCAGCATAATATAACTCTTTTTTAAGAAATTTTCTTATCTTGTAATCTTCGCCAATATTTGCTGAAAGATTATTGCCGGGAAACCATCTTGAATCCCAATTTCTATTGATTCCCAATCTTAGTCCGATAGGATTTACTTTTTGTCCCATACTACTTATCCTTCTTCATTTCTTTTGATGATACTTCCACAAATATATGAGAAGTTGGCTTTCTTATTGGAGTTGCTCTACCTCTTGCTCTTGGTCTAAATCTTTTAAGAACCGGACCACGATCTACTCTACAAGAGCTTATAATGACCTCTTCAGGTTCATAACCGCCATTTGCAACCGCACTTGCTATAACTTTGGAGATAGCTTTTGCAGCTTTGTTTGGCATAAACTCTAAACTAGCAAGTGCAAGTTCAGCATTCATGCCTTGAACCTCTCTAGCGATTAATCTAGCTTTTGTAGGTGAAAGTCTTATAAATTTTAATGTTGATTTTCCCATCATTTACACCTTACTTACCGATCTTTTTTTGAACCGAGCCTTTATGACCCTTAAAAGTTCTAGTTGGAGCAAACTCACCAAGCTTATAACCGATATGATTTTCTGTGATATACACAGGTACAAAGTTTCTACCATTATGTACATTGATAGTCAATCCCATCATATCAGGAGTAATTGTACTTCTTCTTGACCATGTTTTTATAGGCTTATTATCTTTTGTTTCTTTTGATTTTATAACTTTTTTCATCAAATGGTCATCGACAAAAGGACCTTTTTTTAGACTTCTTGCCATCTATTTTCCTTTTCTTCTTGATATTATAAGCTTATCACTAGCTTTTTTCTTCCTTGTTTTATAACCTTTTGTTGGCTTACCCCAAGGAGTAACAGGATGACGACCTGAGTTAGTCTTGCCTTCACCACCACCATGTGGGTGATCTATAGGGTTCATAGCACTACCTCTAGTTTGAGGTCTGATACCTCTATGTCTATTTCTACCTGCTTTTCCTATAACTACATTTGCCCAATCCTCATTACCTACCACACCGATAGTAGCCATACATTCACCAAGTACTTGTCTCATCTCTCCACTTGGAAGTCTAAGGATAACATACTTCTCCTCTTTACCCATAAGTTGAGCATATCCACCAGCACTTCTTGCTATCTGACCACCTTTGCCGATTTTTAGCTCAATATTGTGAATAATTGTACCGACTGGGATATTTTTAAGTTTCATTGCATTTCCAGGCTTTATATCAAGTCCACTCTGGGCAGCTTGAATCTCATCACCCACTTTTAAACCTGATGGTTGAATGATATATCTCTTATCACCATCTTTATAATTTATCAGTGCAATTCTACAATTTCTATATGGGTCATACTCTATAGAGGCAACAGTTCCAACAACTCCAAATTTTCTTCTTTTAAAGTCAATAACTCTATAAAGTTTTTTTGCACCAGCCTCTTTATGTCTTGATGTAATTCTTCCATTATTATTTCTACCTGCACTAGATTTTAATCTCTTTAAAAGTTTAGGCACACTTGGTTTAGCAGTTATATCACCGTTGTCAAGTCCAGTCATATATCTTCTGCTAGGAGTGTATGGTTTATATGTTTTGATCGCCATCTTATACCTCCATACTCTCTATGGTAGCACCCTCTGGTAACTTCACATAGAATTTTTTATAATCAGCTCTTTTCCCTTCAAGACCTCTAAATCTCTTCACTTTGCCATTTACTCTCATAGAGTTTACTTTCAATGGCACAAAACCAAAGTAATTTTTTAAAACCTCTTTGAGTGAATTTTTTGTCATTTTTGGACTTGTTTGTATAACTACAACACCATCCTCTTGAAGGCCCAAACTCTTTTCTGTATATAGTATCGCTTTTATATCAGTAATATCTGCCATCGATTAGCCCTCTTTTATCAAATTTTCAAAAACAGCTTTTTCTATCACAAGTGCATGAAATGCTGTTATAATATAACCATTTAACTCATTTGGCTCAACCAAATAAGCATTGCTTAAATTTCTAAATGCATAAAAACTCTTTTCATCTATCAACTCTTTGACTACCAATGCATCTCTAAGCCCTAAAGTCTTAAGAATTTTTGCAGCATCTTTAGTTTTACCTGATTCAACACCAATAGAATCAACAACAAAAAGTGCTCCATTATTAGCTTTTTCCTGCAAAGCATACTCTAAAGCTAATCTTTTTTGTTTTTTATTAACTTTTTGAAAATAGTTTCTATTGTTTTTTGGGCCATGTGCTACACCGCCACCTACCCATATTGGACTTCTATTTGAACCAGCTCTAGCTCCACCTCTTCCTTTTTGGCTCCAAGGTTTCTTACCGCCACCTCTTACTTCACCTTTGCCTTTTGTAACAGCTGTATTTGCTCTAAGACTTGCTAAGTAAGACTTGGTATATAGATACAGATTGTGTGAGTTTATCTTCTTGAAGCTTTCAGGAAGAGTTAACTCATCTGCTCTTTCTAATTTATCATTTAATACGATAGCTTTACTCATTTAATTATCCTTATCTTCCCAACTCTTCCATTTGATCCACTTATAGCACCTTTTAAAACCAAAATGCCATTCTCTTCATCAAACTCTATCACTTCATTTTTTACAGTTACTTGAGTATTTCCATACTGTCCGGGCATCTTTCTACCCTTTTGAACACGACCTGGCCACTCACAGTTACCAATAGATCCCGGTGCCCTATGAAATCTTGACCCATGACCTCCTGGACCACCTGCAAAATTCCATCTCTTCATAACACCGCTAAAGCCTCTACCTTTAGTCTTAAAAATAGTTTTTACTCTTTTTGCCTCTTTTAAAGGTGTAAGGTCAATATCTCCAGCTTCCTCATTTGAAACCTCAAGAGTAACAAATCTATTGAACTCTTTTGAGAGATTATATTTTTTTTGCTGACCCTCTATAGCTTTATTGATTTTTTTACCGCTACTATATGCAACTATAGCTTTTTTGTCATCTTTTATTTCACATACTTTAGCACTCAGTACTTTGCAAAGTGTTACAGGAACACTTGGAACACCGATGGTTCTGCTCATTCCTATCTTTTGTACAATATATTCCATTATTTACCCCTTTGCACCCATTGCTCTTACTTCCACATTTACTTCAGGAGCAAGATCAAGTTTCATCAATGAATCAATTGTATCAGGTGTTGCTGAGACTATATCGATAAGACGAGAGTGAATTCTCATCTCAAACTGCTCTCTTGAATCTTTATTTACATGTGGAGATCTAAGAACTGTATATCTTTTTATCTTAGTAGGCATAGGCATTGGACCGATGATTTCCGCCCCTGTTCTTTTGACAGCTTCTACAATTGCTGC
>JALVXV010000161.1 GCA_027038235.1 Campylobacterales bacterium
GCTTTGTGAAGATTTGCTTAGTGAACTTGAGGCTGATTTAACTCCAGACAAAGAGAAGCCAAGACTAGTTATGAGAGCATATTTAGCGGCTGTTGAAAATTATAAAGATAGGCAAAATGGTAAAGATGAGGATGTTAAAGAGATTACTATTCACTCTGAAGATTATTATGGATAGATACTTTATAAGATGATAAAAAAGCTATTTGTAATATTTTCAATATTTTTTTTGGGAGTATTTGTATTTTTTATTTTACAAGGTTGCAACAGTAGAGTTATAACAGATTATGATAAATGTATCTTTGAAAAATTATATTTTGAATTTAAAGATGATCTTAATATCTACCTTATAGATGATTCTAAAGGAAAAAACAGATACTCAAATATGAATTTTAAAAAAGGCGAAGATTATATCTGTATAGGGAAAAAAGATACATGTATAAAAGATTTTAAAGGAGCATACTACAAGGGGTGGAAGATCCTCCCTCTTGCTTCAAAAAGATTTTATCTAACAGGTAAATATAAGATAAGTAAACCATTTTCACTATTTATGTCTGAAACTTCTGCTTTACAAATTGATATAAATCATACAAAAGCTTGGATATCTATCTATGAGATCAACGATAAAACAAACTTTAAAAAATCATCACTAACATCTATCCAAAAATTAAATAAACTTAGAGGAGAACATCCCAAATGGATGACAATTTTTAAATGCCCCAACCCCAATGTAAAAAAAGTCGGTTGGGATTTGATCTTGTTTGATTAGATACTCTTTGTATTTATAGTAAACTTTTTATCTTTTAGCACAATTTCAAATATCACCTCATCCCCATTTATTTTTGCAAGTTGTATTAAGCGATCTATTTTTTTGTTTTTGCCTTTACTTAACTTTTGTAAAAGCATAAAATCTTTTTTTGTCATTTTGATTTTTGCATCTAAAGTTACATATTGCAAGAAATTGAATATATTTTGTTTTTTTGTTGTATTTAGGTTGCTTTTTGGTATCTTTAGCTTAGCATTTATTTTGATTTTGCCAATATCAAAACTCTTGTTTTTGGTTTTTATATTGATCTTAGCAATGCTAAGCTCTTCAATATTGATATCAAATCCCTCTTTTAATAATTTTATTACTAATTGCTTAATCTCTTTGTTTCTATATAGATTATTATTGCCACTTGAGATAATAGATAGGAATCTTTTTAATAACTTTTTATTTACATTGCTTACAAAACCAAAATATTTAAAATCTAAGAGATCTATTTTTGTATCTTTATAGTTTGTTTTTTGCTCTATTGATGCATCCTTTATCTTATATCTAAATTGATAATTTACAAGATCATTTAAAGATTTAGATGAAGAAAAGAGTGATATATTATCAACTAAAAAGATATTTTGTCTATACTTTTTGCTTTCAAATCCGATCTGTTTTAGAGTACAAGCTGTTGAGTAATTAAATATATCATCTTTGTCTATATTGCATTTTAAATCTTTGGAAAAAAGCTCTATGCCTTTATTTTTTTTGCTAAATAATTTTATCTTAAATGTTTTGTTTGTAGTAGTAAATTTATAACTATCTTTTTGAATATCAAATCTTTGTATATTTGAGATATAATCCTCAACCTTCATATAGATAGCACCTTTTTTGTTATTAAATTGCTGATCTATATTTTTAAACCTAACCTTTGTAACTCTACCTAAGGCATTTATATCTAAACTCTCTCCTAGTCCTCTATCTTTCAAAAATGTAGAAATCTTTTGCAAAAAAGGCTCTTTTTTTTGCATATTTTGTACCTTTATAGGTATGGATGTCAAAAAGATACTTATGCCATTTTCATGATTTATAGGAAAGTTTAAAATATTTACATCTATTGTCAATTCACTACCACTAAACGAAGAAAGGAGGCTATCTAAAGAGTGTTGTGAAATGTTAAGAATTTTGGAGAAGAACTCTTTGTATATCTTTTGTGGATTTGAGATTATGGCTTTATAAGTAAGCTTAGTTGATAGATAGTTGCTTTTGTCGCTCTTTAAAGTGACTAAAAAACCCTTTTTATTTAAAGAGTTTATTTTATCTATTATCTTTTTATCTATATATTGCTTGTATCCAAAAGGGATCAGTAGAAGTACTATAGCTATGACAATTAGGGCTTTAATTTTATTGTTCATTTTTTTCCTTTATATAATTTTTTACAACCCATCTTGTAAATGGGAAGGCTGATGTAAATGCTGGTGAGACTGCATTTAAGATGTGAACTGAGTTTTCTTTTTTTTCTACGATAAAATCTTGCACAAGCTCTAAAGTATTGATATTTAAAAGTTGTGCTCTTATGCCGGGAGTTGTCCACTTGTCAAAGCCTCTTAGGTTCATCTTATTTGTAAGTCCAGAGGTAAGCTTTAAAAGATGAGGCTTATAATATTTTCTCATCTCTTCATATGCTAATGCTCTAAAGCCAAAAGCATTTGTCAAAAATAGTTTAGCTTCATAGTATAAAATAGTTATCATCTCTTTAAAGTTAAAATTATCACACCCTTTATAATTTTCTCTCCAAAATGCAGGAATGGCTGTAGGTCCTATCTTTGCACTTCCATCAACTGCATAGGTAAAGTGAACTCCTAAGAAAGGATTTTTTAGATTTGGAACAGGATAAGCATTGGTTTTAAGTTGAGATCTATTTTTCTTATCTTTTAAATATATCCCTTTAAAAGGAATGATTGTATAATCTTTAGCCAAACCAAAATCCTTTGCTATCTTATCAGCATAAAGTCCAGCACAATTTATCAACCATCTATACTTTAGCTCTCCACCATTTGTGAGAATAGATCTAGTTGAGATCTTTTTTAGATACTTAGTATTGGTAAATATTTCAACATTTTTTTCCAATAGATCTTTTTTGATACTCAAGCAGACCTCTTTTGGATCTACCGTCGAAGTGGTAGGAGAGTAGAGTGCCTTTTGTGTTGTTTTTAAATTGGGATATTTGCAATTTAACTCCTTTTTATCTATCCAATGAAGTTCAACCCCATTGAGATCGCCTCTTTTTTTTAACTCCTCCAATCCTTTTACTTCATCCTCATTTTGAGCCAATACAACCTTGCCACACTCATTTATCTTTAGATGATTTGCCTTGCAATATCTTCTTAACTCCTTATTACCAACTCTTGCAAATTTTGCTTTTAATGAGTTAGCACTATAATAAAATCCAGCATGTAAAACTCCACTATTTCTACCTGAAGCATGTGTAGCAACTTCACTCTCTTTTTCTATAATAGCTATAAAAGCATCTTTATCATCCTCTATAAGTGCTTTTGCTATACTAAGTCCTATAATACCGCCTCCAATGATAACAAAGTCATACATATTAGTCTCTTTTATTCAAAAATTGTTTACAATTATACCCTTATTGTTTAAAAATATGATAAAATCAAGTATGAGAAAAAAGTTGTACAATTTTGAAAATATTGAGAGGGTTATAACATATATCCCTACTATCTTTTTATTGTTGCTAGGTAGCTTTATCCTTATCATATCATACACTGTGATAAATGCAAAAAAGAAAAAGGAGATAGAGTCTATAAAAGAGAAATCTATCATAAAGTATGAGTTTAAAGAGAGGGAGAAGCTTTATAATTTCATTTCAAACATTAGAGGAAGTTTTTCAAAAAATATTACAAGTACAAGGACAAAACTTCAAAAAGTAGTATATAAATCAAGTGGATATATTCAAAGGCTTGGACTTGAGGGGAGGGATTTTAGTGAGATTATAAAATATCTTGAAAATGTTGAAAAGACCAAAGGTGTAAGATTTGTTCTATTTAGGGGTGATACACTTGATCTATATAGAGGGGAGATGCTTATTAAATATCTAAAGGAGTTAATTTTTGGACAAAAAGATAATAAAAAGTATAATAGGCTTGTTTTAAAATATATCTATTCTCAAGGCATTGATAACTTCCAATACTGGATAGATGATGTTAAAAAAACTGTAAGAGTTACCTTTTTTGATAAAATTTATATACAAAATCAACTCTTCTTTATAGGTGCATTTTCAACTATCAATAACTTAAGAGATATTACAAAAAATATAATCATTTCAAATATACAATCAGCCAAAAATGATTATATATGGTTTTATGATATGATAGACAAAGAGGTTTATAACTTTTTTGGTCATAAAAAGAGGTATAAAATCTCCCAAATTCATATAAATAGCTTTAAAGATGAAAAGTATAAAATTCTTAAATACTACAGTAGTTATGAAAATGAAAATAGCAAATTTAAAAATAGAGTTTTTTTGATGGATAGATTTAAATTTGTTATCTCTATTGAATATGATAAAAGGAGTGCTTTTAGACAAAAAAGGGGCGAGATAATCTCTATAGAGAAATATTATGATTCACTTTTTTATAAGATTTCTAGTGTAGTAGTTTTGATCATACTTTTACTTATTGTATCATCTTTGTTGTTTGCAAAATTTGTAAAAGATGTCTTTGCAAGATACAATAAGAGGTTATTGCTTAGAAAAGAGTCTTTGCAGCATTGGAAAAAGAGATTTGAACTTGCCATTATCGCATCAAATGATGGAATGTGGGATATAGACTTTGAAAAAAATAGTATCTATTTTTCAAAAAAATGGCTTGAAATATCAGGATATGCTAGAAATGATATAAAATCCTTTGGAGACTGGTTTGAGCTTATTCATGATGAGGATAAAAGTAAGGTCTTAGCCCAATTTGATGAGATACTTGAAGACAAAAGAGAGCATCTTATATGTGAATATAGGTTAAAGACAAAAAATAGTGGCTATAAGTGGATCTTAGCGAGGGGTAAAATTTTTATAAATAATGACGATAAAAGTTATAAGAGAATGCTTATGATGAGCATGGATATAGATAAAAATAAAAGGCTCTCAAAAGAGCTGATGAATGTGGAGTTATTGGTCGAAGATGGAAAGATTACTATATTTAAGTGGAGAAATGATGAAAATTTGAGTGTAGAATTTGTTTCAAATAGTATCAAAAGTTATGGTTATTTGAAGAAAGATTTTGAATCAAATAGGCTAAAATATATGGATATTGTTTATAAAGAGGATAAAGAGGCTTTAAAGAGTGAAATGATATATGCTATTGATCTATCATTAAAAAGCTTCAATAAAATTTATAGAATAGTTGATAATGAGAATAAGATAAAATGGATATATTCAAGAGTTCTTATCTTAAAAGATGATTTTGGTGATGTCGAAGGTTTTTATGGATATATTTATGATATTACAAAACTAAAAAGTGTACAAGAGGAGTTAAGATCAAAGGTAAAAGAGGAGATTGAGAAAAATAGGCAAAAAGATGCCCTTATAATTCAGCAAAACAAATTAGCATCTATGGGGGGAATGTTAGGCTCTATCGCCCACCAATGGAGACAACCTTTAAACAATGTACAATTAATCCTTCATTTTATAAGAGATAATTGTGATAAAAAGGGGTTTTCAAAAGAGATTTTGCAAGATTATTTACAAAGAGCAAAGACACAAATAGAGTATATGTCTCAAACGATAGATGATTTTAGAGATTTTTATAAACCCTCAAAAAGTAAAAATCGCTTTATACTAGAAGATTCTATCAAGAGTACATTAAAGTTGGTAGAAGATCAGTTTAGCAGTAGTGATATAGCTATAGAGTTTTTTTCTAAAGAGAAAATCCTCTTAAATAGTTATGAAAATGAGCTTAAGCAGAGTGTATTAAATATTTTAAATAATGCTAAAGATGCAATCAAACAAAAAAGAGAGAGGGAGGATTTTAAGGCTATTGTAGGTATTGTTATCAAAAAAGTAGCAGGAGACAAGATAAAAGATGAGATCAAGGATTTTGATAGTAGAAAAAATTTTGCTATCATATCTATACAAAATAATGGTGGTACTATTGATAAAAAAATTATTGATAGAATTTTTGAACCATACTTTACAACCAAATTTGAAGGACAGGGTACAGGAATAGGGTTATATATGTCAAAAACAATAATAGAAAAAAATTTAAAGGGTAAAATAGGTGTAAAAAATATTTCTGATGGAGTAGTTTTTGAAATTATTTTGCCTATAGAGGAGTGATATAATGAGCCATAAAACAAGAGTACTTTTAGCTGAAGATGAAAAAGATGCCAGGGATATTCTTACATTTTATCTAAACAATCTCTTTGATAAGGTTGATGTAGCAAAAAATGGTGAAGAGGGATATAAACTATATAAAAAAACTCTATCAAATGGTAACCTGTACGACTTAGTCATAACCGATATAAAAATGCCCAAGATAGATGGGCTTTCTATGGTAGAGAAGATGACAAAGTTAAAACCAGACCAAAAATATATCATAGTATCTGCTTATAAAGATGAAGAGTATCTTTTAAAAGCAATAGGTTTAAATATTGCAGGATATTTTGTAAAGCCACTTGATATAGACAAGATGATGAAATTGCTAAAACAGATCAAAAATGATATGCTTCAATACAAGCAAGATAGTTCAAGCTTTATAAAATTAAATGATACCTATAGATATGATAAGGATAGCTTTTCACTATATAGAGACAATGAAAGTATAAAATTTTCCAAAAAAGAGTCTTTATTGGTTGAAACACTCATAAGAAATATTGACAAAGTTGTCTCAAATGAGGAGCTTAAAAAATCTGTATGGGGAGATAAAAGTGTCTCAGATTCAACCCTTAGAACCACGATGAAAAGGGTAAAAGATAAGATAAAAGATAATGATTTTATCCTATCAAGAAAGGGACTTGGATATTTAATAGAGAAAAAATAGAATAGTTTTAAAACAATTTTGATATTTTTATGATATAATTTCTCCACAATAAAAAAAAGGAGAAATTATGAGTAAAGTTTCATTTTTTAAAAAGCTTTTTCTTACATCAGTAGTTGCATCATCGCTTGTTGTTGGAGCAAATGCAGGTAAAAAAGAGCAAAAGTTTATAATCGCTACAGCAAGTACAGGAGGTACCTACTATCCAGTAGGTGTCGGTATTGCTACAATTGCCAGTCTAAAGTTGGCAAAAAAGTACAAGATGACCTTTTCTGCTATCACAAGTGCTGGAAGTGGTGAAAATGTTGATATGCTAGATAAGGGTGAGGTCAATTTTGGAATACTTCAAGGACTCTTTGGCTCTATGGCATGGCAAGGCAAAGGAAAGTATGAGGGTCATCCTAGGAAAAATTTAAGAAGTATCACAATGCTTTGGCAAAATGTTGAACACTTTGTAGTATATAATCAGTTTGCTAAAACAGGCAACATAATGGATCTTAAAAACCTCTATGGAAGAGCTTTTTCTATAGGCAAGAGAAATTCTGGTACTAGAGTTTCAGGTCAAACTATCATGAATACTTTGGGAATTGATTATAATAAGATGAACTTACAATATCTTGGATATACTCCAAGTGCAAAAGCATTGCAAAATAGAAAAATTGATGGTATGAATATCCCAGCAGGTCCTCCAGCTAGTGCTGTTACAAATGCATTTGCTACTATAGGAGCTGACAAGATAAAGATTTTAGAGTTTAGTGATGATAATATCAAAAAGATTCAAGCCTCATATCCTGTTTGGACTAGGTATATCATAAAAGCAGGAACTTATCCATCTCTTAAAAAGGATGTTTATACCATAGCTCAGCCCAATTTACTTGTAGCTACAAAGGATACTCCTGATGAGGTTGTCTATCTTTTGACTAAAACTATATATGAAAATCTACCATTTTTACATAGTGTTCACAAAGCTACACTTGCGATGAGTCTACAAAAGGCGATAGATGGTCTTCCTATGCCTTTACATCCTGGAGCTGCAAAATTTTATAAAGAAAAGGGTATCAAGATACCAGATAGATTGATAGCTAAATAAGATTAGAGCTTAGAGCATGAAGTTTAGAACTTACATGCTCTAAGTAGTAATAACAATTAGGAGAAAAATAGAGCCATGGGAGTATCAAAAGAGAGATTAAAGCCATTTTTACTATATTATGCAGCAGGGATTTCTATATTTCATTTTTATATCAATATAAAAGGTGGCATAAGTGATCTTTGGTTTAATGCTGCACACTTTTCATTTTTATCTTCACTTGGATTTTTAACTTATAAAGCTTCAAAATATTCAAATAAGAAAATCATATCATACTTTGATCTTTTTTTAGCACTTGTTGCATTGATACCATTTTTTTATTTGGTTGGTTTTGAAGAGTCACTTTATGCTGTAGCAAATGGCAATATGAGACCTATGGATCTAGTCGTATCTGCTATCTCTATCTTATTGGCTATAGAGATAGTAAGAAGAACTACAGGGTGGATAGTGCCATCAATGATGATAATTGCCATTGCTTATGTACTTTTTTTAGGCAAATATATAGATGGTATATTTGGATTTGCCGGTATGACAGTTACTAGATTTCTTTATAGGATGTATTTTACAAGCGAGGGGCTTTTTGGCTTTATTGCAAATATTTCAGCTACTTATGTATTTATGTTTATGCTTTTTGCTGCATTTTTGATGAAGAGTGGTGCAGGGGACTTTATAGTAGATCTCTCAAAATCTATCACTTCAAGATTTAGAGGGGGTGCTGGTCATGTGGCAGTATTTAGTTCAGCTCTTATGGGAACTATCTCAGGCTCAGCAGTAGCAAATACTGTCTCAACAGGCACGATTACCATTCCTATGATGATAAAAAATGGATTTAAGCCTATATTTGCAGCAGCAGTAGAAACTGCAGCTAGTACAGGTGGACAGATAATGCCTCCTATTATGGGAGCAGGGGTATTTATCATGGCTCAAATGACACATATCTCATTTGCAACCATTATAGCAGTCTCTGTATTACCTGCTATTTTATATTTTGCCTCTATCTCATTTTATATACATATTCATGCAAAAAAACATAACATTGAAGCAACCGGAGAAAAAGTAGAGATACTATCAACTCTAAGAGAGGGTTTTCACTTTTTTATCCCCTTGGCAACTTTGATAGGTTTACTTGTGTATGGTTTTACACCTACTTATGCAGCTGGTATATCCATAGTCGTTATAATTTTTTCCTCATATCTTACAAAAAATAAAAAGATGAGTTTAAAAGATATAGTTGAAGCTTTAGCTTTGGGTACACAAAATATGATTGTTACAGGAGTTTTGCTCGTATCCATAGGGGTTGTAGTAGGTATTATAAATATTTCTGGTATTGGTGTTACATTTTCTCAGCTTATCATGGAGTGGTCAAGTGGACACCTTTTACTTGCTTTAGTCTTGGTAGCTATCGCATCTTTATTTTTAGGTATGGGTCTGCCTGTAACTGCATCATATATAGTACTTGCAGTTCTCTCAGCTCCTGCACTTTTAGGACTTATGTTAAGTCCTGAAATGGCAGCACTTGTAAGTGCTGGAGTAACTCCTCCTGAAGTTACAATGTATCTTTTAGCTGCCCACCTTATCATCTTTTGGCTCTCTCAAGATTCAAATCTTACCCCACCTGTTTGTTTAGCAGCTTTTGCAGCAGCAGGTATCGCAAAAACTCCTCCTATGCGAACAGGACTTGAAGCATGGAAGTTAGGAAAAGGTTTATATATCTTACCACTTTTATTTGCATTTTCAGATCTAATTGCAGGGGAGTGGATAGATAGAATTGAAGTATTTTTATTTGCAATTCCAGGAATTTTATCATTTGCTATATTTGTTGAGGGTTATTGGAATGCAAAATTAAAAATTTATGAGAGGTTGATTTTTGTAGTTACTGCTCTTCTTTTACTATTTCCAGATAAAATTTTTGGATATAAAAGTATCATACCTCATATACAAGATTCTCATATCATGGGGATTGTACTCTTTGCAATAGTATTGTTTATACACAATAAAAGAGTAGCTAAAAACCATACACATTGATAGATTACACTCTTTTATATCATAAAATCTTCTGGCTCTTTAGCAACAAAACTATATCCTAATAGTTCAGTTTTATAAGAGTGTAGCATTACTCTTTTATATGGTTTTCCACCATAGAATGTATCACCCAAGATAGGATGGGCTATACTCTTTAGATGAACTCTTACTTGATGGGTTCTTCCAGTTTTTATAGTAACTTTTACCTTTGATTTATTGCCCTCTATCATCAATGGCTCTACAAAAGATATAGCATCTTTTCCATCTCTACTTATTTTACTATATGCCTTTTTTCTCTTTATAGTTAGTATAGGTTTATCTATCTCTACACTCTCTATGACCCTTCCATCTACCCAAGCTATATACTCTTTTAAAACTTTTTTCTCTTTATACTCTTTGATAGCTCTTTTTTGAAAATCCTCATCTTTTACCAAAAGCAAAACCCCACTTGTCTCTTTATCAAGTCTATTTAGCAAAGGATATCCTATCTTTTTAGAAACCTCTTCACTACTTAAAAAAGCAGGTTTATTTATCGCGATTATATCACTATCTTCAAAAATCTTTTCTATCTTTTGAATATTTTGTACTTTAAATTTTGTCTTTATATCAACTTCACCTCTAGCGATTACAACCCTCTTATTTCCTATGTAAACAATGCCACGATCTATCATCTCTTTTGCAGCTTTATTTGATATGCCCTCTTGTAGTGCTAAAAGCTTATAAGCCTTTTGCTTTTTTATCATCTCCTTCTCCTCTTAGTTTCAATCTATCTTCAAGACACTCAAAAATGCCTCTTGGGGGAGTTGGACTTTTCCTATAGCTTTCATCCTCTTTTTTCCTGCTTTTTGCTTTTCAAGTAGTTTTCTCTTTCTTGTTATATCTCCGCCA
>JALVXV010000162.1 GCA_027038235.1 Campylobacterales bacterium
CTTGGATATGAGATAGTTTCAACAGGTGGTACTTTTAAGCTTTTAAAACAAAATGGTATAGATGTTATAGAGATAGATGAAGTTACAAAGTTTCCAGAGTGCTTTGAAGGAAGGGTTAAAACTTTAAATCCCTATATACATGGTGGTATTTTATATCGCAGGGATAAGAAGTCGCATATAAAAGAGGCAAATGAGTTGCAAGTTAGAGCTATTGACTTAGTTTGTGTCAATCTCTACCCTTTTAAAGAGACTATCCAAAAAACTGATGATTTTGAAGAGATTATTGAAAATATCGATATTGGTGGTCCGACAATGGTAAGAAGTGCTGCTAAAAATTTTAAAGATGTATTGATCATTACTGATAAAGAGGATTATGAAAGTGTTATAAAGGCTCTAAAAGAGGGCAAAGATAGCGAAGAGTTTAGAAGAGATTTGATGATAAAAGCTTACTCTCATACAGCAAGTTATGATAGCATGATAGCAAACTATATGAATGAGAGATTTAACGGTGGTTTTGGTCAAAAGCAGTTTATAGTTGGAAATAAAGTAGCAGATACAAGATATGGCGAAAATCCTCATCAAAGAGGGGCTTTGTATGAATTTGATAACTTTTATACTAAAAATTTTAAAACTCTAAAAGGAGAGGCAAGTTTTAATAACCTTACCGATATAAATGGAGCAGTTAAAATAGCAGCAGCTTTTGGTGATGAAAAAGCGGTATGTATAGTAAAACATGGCAATCCTTGCGGTTTTGCTATAAAAGATACTCTGCTTGAGAGTTATACAGAAGCTTTAAAGTGTGATCCTATCTCAGCCTATGGTGGAGTAGTAGCACTAAATGGAGTAGTTGATAAAGAGTTGGCACTCAAAATGAATGAGATATTTTTAGAAGTCATTATCGCAGGTAAGATTGAAAAAGAGGCAGTAGAAGTTTTTGCAAAGAAAAAGAGGATAAAGCTTTTTGAGTTTGGAAGTGATAAGCTTTTAGTAAACCAAGATAGATATGACTTCAAGCATATAAATGGTGGTTTTGTTTTTCAAGATAGTGATAGAGTAAAAGATAAAGAGATAAAAGAGGCAAAATTAGTAAGTAAAAAAGTAGCCTCTACTAAAGAGTTAAAAGATCTTGAGATAGCATATAAAGTAGCAGCACTGACTAAGTCAAACTGTGTAGTATATGTAAAAAATAGTGCTATGGTAGCAGTCGGCATGGGGATGACTAGTAGAGTAGATGCAGCTCAATGTGCTTTAAAAAAGGCTAAAGAGTTGGGGCTTGATGTAAAGGGTAGTGCTTTAGCAAGTGAAGCCTTTTTTCCATTTCGTGACTCTATAGATGCAGCTGCAAATGCAGGGGTAAGTGCTGTGATAGAGCCAGGTGGTAGCATAAGAGATGATGAAGTTATCCAAGCAGCTAACGAACATGGCATGAGCTTGTATTTTAGTGGAAAAAGACACTTTTTACATTAAGGGCATCTTTAAAATTAAGTTTTATTGCTCTATTATATCTTTTATATCTTCATAAAAGACAAATCTATTTTTTCCACTCTTTTTAGCATAGTACATTGCAATATCAGCATTTTTCTTTAGAAGTGTTTTTAAGTGTGCATCATTTGGAAATATAGATATACCTATACTAGCAGATAGGTAGTTTATATTGTTACTATATGGTTTTGCAAGAATCATAGTAAGATTTTTAGCCTTCTTTATTAGCTGCTCTTTATTTGCAGTAGGAACTATTACTGTAAATTCATCTCCTCCAAGTCGTGCTACTACATCAGCATTTGAAGTGGTAATTTTTAGTCTATTTGCTACTTCAACAAGTATATCATCACCTTTATCATGTCCTAGCTCATCATTTACCTGCTTAAAGCCATCTAAATCTATAAACATCAATGCAAAGCCTCTATTTTCATACACAGACTTAGCTATAAAGGTATCTAACTCTTTTTCAAAATGACTTCTATTGATAAGGTTTGTTAAAAAGTCATATTTACCACTCTCTTGAGTTTCATATAAATTTTCATATAAAGAGTGATACTTTTTATTTAATTTGTGAAGCATCTTATAGAAATATATAGGGATGATCAAATATGCTACCATCCATCCAGCAGCAATATCGATATGTGCTCTCCAAAAATCTGAAAAATATACCACCAAAGCCCATGCAATAAATACATTAAATGTGATATATTTTAAAAATCTAGTACCATATCTACTACTAAAACCTGCTATATGCCACAATAAAATAGCAGGAAAATATACAGAAAATGACCCCAATACAACAAGTGAGGTAGTGATCAAAAATACATCCATAAAAGATATGATATAGATACGAGTTACCTCTAATAGAGTTGGTGATAATTTTACAATAGTAAAGTATATAATATTGGATGCAAAGCCCAATATAAATATATCCCTTAAAGCTATAAGACCAAAAAGTATGGTATTGTTAAATAGGCTAGGTTTAAGTAGATAGATGACAATAGATGAGACACCTAAGATAATAAACCTTATATATGTCTGTTCAATCTCTTCTTTAAATCTATTTTCTTCTGAAATCATTTCATATTATACAATATTTGAAATAAGATGAATATTAATCTCATAAAAAATTTATTATTATGTCATAATTTTGATGAATACTTTGGGCAAATTTTTCTAAAAGTAGTAGAGCATTTGAACCATCATCAGGATAGCTTACAATAGCATCTTTTTTATCCTCTATGGCATAAAACTCTTTGATACCATTAGCTATATCATATGCCACATTCCAATCAGCTCCGGGAGAGAAAACGACTATATTTTTATTACTTTTAAATATAATATCACTATTTCTTAAAATCCCTGATAGAGTTTTTACAATATTTTCACTCAAATTTTTATCAGATTTTATAAAAATAAGTGAAAAATCCCTATGATATTTATCTTCATATCTCTCTATCAAAGCAATATGATGTTTTATGATAGGAAATATATCTTTAAAATCTAGTTCAACACATGCCATATCTTTTACCCTTTATGAGATCACATTTTCTAAGTTTTTAAATACAAAAATGTTCCATCCATCTTTATAACTATACAGTAATTGTAGCTTATGTGCCCTTAAAATATTATCAACTAGATAAAGTCCAAGGCCAAAGCTATCTTTTTGATTGCTATCGCTTGTAAATGGCTCCAAGTACTCTTTTAACTCTTTTTTTAGCTTTTCGCCTCTGTTTTTAAATATTATAGCCTTTTTGTTTGCAATGATTTGTACCTTTTTATCAGGAGAGTACTTTATCGCATTATCTATCATATTTTTTATAGCGATGCTAAATAGTTTAAAATCTACCTTGACATTGATCTCATCAGATTTTATAAGCTCTACTCTATCTTTATCTATCATAGCTAAATCTATAGCTTCATCTATTATATCAATAAGTCTAAAGCTCTTATCTTTAACATCCATAAAACCACTAGATACCTTCTCTATTGCTATAAACTCCTCTATTAAGTTGTGCAACTTTTCAAATACCGATATAAGTCTCTCCTTATTTTTACCATCAGGTAGCATTTCAGCAGTAATTCTACCTTTTGTAATGGGAGTTTTAAGCTCATGCATTATATTTCTTAAAAATAAAATTCTTGAATTATTAAGTCTTTTTATCTGTTTTACAGCATTATCAAAGGCATTAGCAACATCAGCTATCTCATCTTCATTATCTGATTTTACATCTATATCAAGATCTCCCTTTGCAAACTTCTCTATCTGGATTTTCAATTTTTTTAGTGGAAGAAGTTTTTTTATAGTAAGTATATAGGCTATAACAATTAGTATCAAAATTGATATAAAAATGGAGCCAAATATTATATCTCTACTTGAACTATACTTTTTATCTTTTAAAAGAAGTGAATATTTGTTTGTAGTTATATAGAGATAGGCACTTTTTCTATTTTTAAGTATCAAAGCTGTACCTATGGAGGATGTATGCTGATAAACTATGGGGGTATTATTTAGTAGATAAAGAGCTCTTTTTATATCTTTTACAGGCTCCATATGAAACTCTTTTAAAAGTTTAAAAAAATCCTTTAAATCAGGTGAAAATGCCAACTGATACTGGATAGATTTGGACATAAGAGCATATCTGTTTAAAAAATTCCTCTCTCTTTGCTCTTTGTCATATTGATAAAATAGTATAGAGGTAAAAATAACCCCTACTGCAGCCATTATAAATATAAAGGTGATACTTGAAAAGATAGAGGATTTTTTCATGCAATAAATTTATATCCTATGCCTCTTACTGATTTGATATGTTTTGGCTCCTTTGGAGATTCTCCAAGTTTTTGTCTAATTCTTCCAATGATTACATCTATGCTTTTATTGCTACTCTCTTCGCTAATGGCTTCGATATTATATATAAGCTCCTCTCTTGAGACTACTCCTCCCTCTTTTTTCATAAGATAACTTAGTATGCCATACTCTGCAGCTGTTAAATCTAACGGCTTTTTGTGGTATCTTATCTCCTGTTTATTCTCATCTAAAACCAAATCTTTCTCTTTTGCTTCATCTTTAGAGTTTATTATCGTTGGTTGTCTTCTAAGTATTGTTCTTATTCTAGCTTCAAGCTCTCTTGGATTGTATGGTTTTGGCAGATAATCATCAGCCCCATTTTCAAGAGCAGTTACTTTATCCATTATATCATGTCTAGCAGAGGAGATGATGATAGGTATGGAGCTACTCTTTCGTATCTCTTTGCAAACATCAAGTCCATCAATTCCAGGAAGTGTAAGATCTAAAATAACAAGATCAAAATGCTCATTTTCTAAATGTGCAAGACCCAGATATGGGTCCTCCACATTTTTTATCTTTATATTAAACTGTTCAAGATACTCTGTAAGAATTTCAGCTAACTCTGCATCATCTTCTATCATTAAGATTTTTATCATCTATATCCCTATCTATTTTTATAGACCAAAGGCAGTATAAAATTACCTCTTTGGACATATATTATACCCTTTTTTGACTTACGAACAGCACTTTTATACTCATTAATATTTTTTATAAGCATATTATTGACTTGAATGATGATATCTCCTCTTCTAAAGCCCATTTTGTCAGCTTGTGAATTCTCTTTTATATCCAGAACCAAAACTCCCTTTATATCTTGAGGTATTTGATAGGTATATCTTATCTTTTTTGTCAAATTTGTAAGTTTTAAACCCTTTATAACTGTATTGCTATTTGATGCTACTATATTTGAATCAGGCATTTGGTCTAATTTTACTCTAAAAGTTTTAGTTATTCCATTCTCTCTTTCAACTTCAACTCTTATTATCTCATTTGGTTTCATAGAGCCTACTAAATTTTTTAAATCATTAGCATCTTTTATCTTCCTATCATTTATTTTGATGATAAGATCTCCTCTTTTGATACCAGCTTTATATGCAGGAGTATCCTTTTGTGTTGCCAAAACAAAAGCACCAGTTTTGTGATCGTAAAGGGATTTAAGATCGCTATTTAGATTTGAAATTGATACACCAAGATAGCCTCTTGTTATTCTTCCTTTATTTATAAGGGTTAATGCTATCTTTTTAACCATATTTGAAGGTATAGCAAAACCTATGCCATTATTTCCTCCACTTCTTGTGATAATAGCACTATTTATTCCTATAAGTGCACCTCTGCTATCTACCAATGCACCTCCAGAGTTACCTGGATTGATAGAGGCATCTGTTTGTATAAAGTTTTCATACTGATTTATACCAACTCTATTTTTATTTAGAGCTGAGATGATACCTTGAGTTACAGATTTGCCGACACCAAAAGGATCACCTATAGCAAATACAATATCGCCCACCTTTAGATCACTAGAGTTTCCAAATTTGATAGGGGTTAAATTTTTTGCATCTATCTTTATGACAGCTATATCTGTTTTTGGGTCAGTACCGATAATTTTAGCTTTATAGATCTTATCTGTGCCTTGCATTGATACTTTTATACTATCAGCATTTGCTACCACATGGTTGTTTGTAACAATATATCCATCACTTGTTACAATAACACCAGAGCCTAGTGCATAACTCTTTCTCTCAAGCTTTTTTGGAAATCTCCTATCAAATCCATGTCCAAAAAAATCTCTAAAAAAGGGATTTCTATAAAGATCATAGAGTTGATTGTCTATTTGAATCTTCTTTGTTGTAGATATATTTACTATACTTTTTTGAGGCTCTTTAATAATGCTATAATATGATAATATCTTGCTAGGTGAAGCATTTGGTACTACTCTTTGTTTAACATCTTTTGCATTTAAAAAAGTTACTTTTGCTGATAAGTTTAGGCTAAATATGCTTAAAGTTGCTACTATAAGCAAACTAATTTTTCTTCTCATACATCCTCTCCTTGAAAAAATTTAGCAAAAGTATAAATCATGAAAGTAAATAAGAGGTAAATAGGCAATAATTCAAGTTATTTTTAGTTTTTAAACTATATAATACAAACATATTAATATTTTCTAAAGAATTTATTTTACTTTGTAGTGTAGAGGAGATGATATGAAAAAAAATAAAAAGAAGAGTATCTGTATTTTAATTTTTCTATTAGTGCTACTTATTATCATTTGTGTTTTTACAAAGGCAGGAAGTATCAAAGGAGTATCCAATCCTAAAGCTGAAGCACAAAAGATTGAAGCTCAGATCAAGAAGATAGTTGAACAAAAGAGTATAAACTTTGAGCTTAATAAGGCTGAGTTAACTCCAGAAAGTATCGAAACTCTTAAAAAAGTAGCTGAGATTTTAAATAACAATAAACATTTTAAGCTTAAAATAGGTGGTCATACAGACAATAGTGGGGATAAAGAGCACAACTTACAACTCTCTCAACAAAGAGTAGATAGAGTCAAAGAGGAGTTGGTAAGAATGGGTGTTGAAGAGTATAGAATAACCGCAGTAGGTTATGGCGAAAGTAAACCTTTAGTACCAAATGACACTCCTGAAAATAGGGAGAAAAATCGTCGAGTAGAATTTAATATAATAGGAGAATAGTATGTTAGCAGTTGCATCACAAATTGTATTTTGTCTTATTTTAGCAGCAATTATAGGAGCTATTATAGGTTATATATTGGGGAAAAACTCTTGTCAAGATTGCGAAGAGCATAAAGAGTATAATGTTGTATCTGAAGATGATAGTGTTCAAGAGGATAGTAGTGCCGATGAACAAGAGCAAAACAAAGTAGAAGATCAGGGTAAGGCACCACCAGTATTGAGTGAACCAAGAAATGGAAAAAAGGATAATTTGCAACTTATAAAAGGTATCGGCAGAGTTATAGAAGAGACACTTAATAAAAAGGGTATTTTTCATTTTGATCAGATTGCAAATTGGAGCGAGGAGGAGATCAAATGGATAGACAATGCCATATCATTCCCAGGAAGAGCAAAAAGAGAAAAATGGGTAGAACAGGCTAAAAAGTTAGCTTCAGGCGAAGAGACAGAGTTTTCAAAAAGGGTAGAAAGAGGCGAAGTTAGCACCAGTCAAAAATCGTCATAGTCTATTTTTGGGACATCTTAGAGTTACTTTTTTAGGATGTCCCATATTAGAAATATTTTTAAAATAACTCTAAATTTTATCTCATATACCGACAAATCCAATAAAGCCAATATTTCTCTTGTATTCCAAAGAGTTAAAGATATTTGTGGGTATTTTTGATGAATATAGGTTGATTGACATAGACTAAACTTTTATGATATAATTACGGTCAAAGAATGTAATAAGGAGTTAAAAGTGAGCAATAGTCTATATGAAACATTGGGAGTTAGCAAATCTGCCTCTGCAGATGAGATAAAAAAAGCCTATAGACGTCTTGCTAGAAAGTATCATCCAGATATCAATAAAAGTCCTGATGCAGAAGAGAAATTTAAAGAGATAAATGCAGCTTATGAGATATTAAGCGATCCTCAGAAGAGAAAACAGTATGATATGCATGGGGATAGCATTTTTGGTGGACAAAATTTTCATGACTTCGCCTCATCTCATGGTAATGCTGCAGACCTTGATGAAATACTTAGAAATATATTTGGTGGAGGCGGTTTTGGCGGCTTTAGTAGTGGTGGCTTTGATGGCTTTGGAGGTGGCTTTGGAACATACCAAAGACAAAGAGAGCCAGATCTTGATGTTACTGCTAGAATAACTATACCTTTTGATGTTGCCGTACTTGGTGGAACTCATGCTATCAATTATGATAATGAAAGTTTTAGTGTAAAGATACCAGCAGGTATAAAAAATGGAGAAAAGTTAAGGATAAAAGGAAAAGGAAAGAGTTATAATGGAAAGAGAGGAAACCTCTATCTTATAGTTGAAGTTGCTCCAAGTAATGAGTATGAAAGAGTAGGTAATGATCTATATAAAAGTTTTGATATACCATTGAAAATTGCAATGTTTGGTGGAAAGGTTAAGGTAAAAACTCATTATAAGGATATAACTTTAAAAGTTGGAAAAGATACTAAGCAGGGACAAAAATTTAGAGTCAAAGGGTATGGTGTAGTAGATAGAAAATCTGGTGTTAAGGGTGATTTGTATCTAAAAGCCAATATAATTTTACCAAAAGTTGAAGAATTAGATGAAGATTTGGTAAAATTGATGAAAGAAAAATTACCTGAATAAGGAGAGCTAAAATGCATGGATATGATGAGCCAGTATATTTGATAAGTGTTGTTGCAAAAGTATTATCTATTCATCCTCAAACATTAAGACAGTATGAGAGAGAGGGGCTGATAGAACCCTCAAGAACTGAGGGAAGAATGAGACTTTACTCTCAAAAGGATATAGATAAGATAAAAATGATATTAAGACTTACTAGAGATTTGGGAGTAAATCTTGCTGGAGTTGATATAGTTTTGCAATTTAAAGAGCAGATTGATGAGCTTGAAGAGGAGATTGATAGGCTAAAAAATGAGTTAGCAACCCTGAAAAAGCAAGGCACTATACAGAGCAATAAAAGCCTTATCAAGAAAAAACATGTATATGATATTATCCTTTTTGGAGAATAAATTCACAATTTTTAAACATTTTTTTGGTATCATTAAGTTCACTTCTTTTTAGAGAGTTTATATATGAGAAAGATAGTATCTATTTTACTTTTGTGTTTTGGTGTGTGGGCTACAGATTTTGCGGCTATGAGTACACAGGAGTTACTTGCTATCATGAACTATACTATTGAAAAAAAAGATCAAAGCATGATACTAAATGAATTAAAAAGTAGAATTTCTGAAATGTCTGCAAAAGAAAAAAATATATATAAAAAAAATCTGGAACTTTTAAAAAAACAAGATGCCAAAAAATAAGATACTTCTGCTTGAAGATGATATAAATCTAAGTGAAACTATTGAAGAGTTTTTGTGTGATGAGGGGTATGAGGTTGTTAGTGTCTATGATGGTATAAGTGCTGAAGAGAAGATATATGAGCAAAAGTTTGACCTTTTGCTTTTGGATGTTAATGTACCTGGGCTTAAGGGATTTGAACTTTTAAAAAAGATAAGAGGGGAGGGGAATGAAACACCTGCTATATTTATCACCTCTTTAAACTCTACTGATGATCTAAGTGATGGCTATGAGAGCGGTTGTGATGACTATATAAGAAAGCCTTTTGCTTTAAAGGAGCTACTTTTAAGGGTACAAACTATCTTAAAAAGAGGTTTTTTTCATAAAAATGAAAATAGAGTTGCTATAAAAAATGGAATTTATTATGACCTTGATAGTAATGAATTGATAAAAAATGATGAAAAGGTGGTACTAAACAATAAAGAGAACAAGCTTTTAAGACTCTTTTTAAAATATCAAAATCAAATCATATCTCATGAAAAGATTTATGAAACTTTATGGGATTATGATGAGACCTATAGCGATAGTGCCTTAAGAACTTATATAAAAAATCTTAGAAAAATACTAGGAAAAGAGAGTATTGAGAGTATTAAAAAGCTAGGATATAAGCTTGTTACAGAGTGAAAAAAAGAGTCTGCTCTCTTTTTTATCCTTATATGCTTTTTTTTCCGTTATAATTTTATCTTTTATAGCTTTTTTATATTATAATTTTCAAAAAGATTTGATGCTTCAAAGAGATAGGGAATTATTACAAAACTACTCTAAAAATTTTATAGTAAAATTAAAAAAACTTCATAGAAATTTTTCAAAAACCCATATATATCCTACTGATAAAAATATCAGGACAGCTATCTATGATAGTGATAGAGTAAAGATATTTTCTCTTTTGAAGGTAGAGCCTGATCTAAATAGAGTTTTGTATGAAAAAAATGGTCAAATTCATTTCATAAAAGAGCCTGAAGAGTACTATTTGGGAGCGAAGTATATAGTTTTTGAAAAGAGTGATGATAAAATCTGGCTAAAAAATTTTTATAAAAAAATAGTTTTGTATGGTATTCCTGTTTTTATACTTATTATCATTGTGGGATATTTTTTGATGAAACTTTTTTTAAAACCTATGAGAGATACACTTTTACTTTTGGATAGATTTATTAAAGATACCACTCATGAGCTAAATACCCCAGTAAGTGCGATACTAGCAAATGTTGAAACGATAGATAAAGATGGTTGTAGTGAAAAAAATCTAAGAAAAATTAAAAGGATAAATATAGCAGCTAAAACTATTTCTAATATTTATCAGGATTTGACATATCTTATACTAAATCACAAACTCCAAAAAAAAGATGAAGATGTAGATGTGAGCAGAATTTTAAAAGAGAGATGTGATTATTTTCAAGAAATTGCAAAAA
>JALVXV010000163.1 GCA_027038235.1 Campylobacterales bacterium
TATAGTTCAAAATGCCAAAAAGATTTACGGCGAGGAAAAAGAGAGTTTAAATGATCTTATCCAAAAAAACATAGAGCTTGAACTTGAACTAAAAAGAAAAATCGAAGAGACAAATAAAACTCTTGAAGAGACCTTAAAAGAGAAAGAGAAGATAAAGGATATAAAAGAGAGCTCTCAAAAAGAGATAGATAGTATCATAAACTCTTATGAAAAAAAGTATACAGAGCTAATAAGCGAGGTTAAAAAAGTAGCTAAAGAGAAAGATACCAAAGAGATACATCGCTCACTCAATAAAATCCACAAGATAAAAAAAGCCATAAGACCAAAGCAAGTTAAAGATAAAGAGTCTCTAAAAGTCGGCGATATCGTAAAGTATGGAAGTCAAAAGGGTATCATCAAATCCATCAAAAAAGATGAAGCATTTGTAGAGTGTGATGGCTTGACTTTAAGGGTGCCTCTAACTAAACTAAAAAGATCATTTGCTCCAACTAAAACAAAAAGCAAAACAAATATCCACATCCAAAAGCCTACTTTTTCATCTATCAAGATAGACTTACATGGCTTAAGAGCTGAAGAAGCTATAGAAAAACTTGATAAATTTATCTCCGATGCCCTCATCACAGGATATGATGAGATACTAATAAGTCATGGCATAGGCACAGGCAAACTAGCCCATGCTGTAAAAGAGTTTTTAAAAACCCACCCTAGCATAAAAAGCTTTGATGATGCTCCTATAAGCCTTGGGGGGTATGGAGCAACTGTAGCAAAATTATGAGTTACATCAAACTACATATTTTAGACTTTAATAATTGAAACTCTTTGTTAGTTAGTTTTGTGATAATGCCTTTATCTAATTGAACCCTCTTAAAATCCAACGAACAAATCCAATTGGCAACTATAAAGCTTTTTTCTTTTAATTTGTCTCTTGGGGAAATTTCTATCTTATATTCTGTTTGGATATTTTGGGTTGATAGCGGAACTACCAAGACTGATTGGTAGATACTATCTTGTATGGCTTTATTTAAAAAATTGTGTTGCAAGATAACAGCCGGTCTGATTTTACCAAATTTACTATGATATTTTTTTGCAAAATCTACTAGATAAATTTCTCCTTGCTTTATCATAGTTTATATCCTATATCCTCTATAACATTATTCAAAATCTTAGGATGACTATCTTTGAATAATCCTTTGTTTCTATCAAGCCACATTTGGTATTCGATCTCTTTTAGTTTGTCATTTAGGAATGATTTGTATTTTGCAGGGATAACAATGCTTTTTAGTTGATTTTTCCTTTTATCTTCTATGTATATGATCTCATTTGCATCACTTATGATCTTAGGATGCTTAACCACCTCATTTACCGCTACTATCATATTTTTCCTTTATACAAATAATATTATATGAATAATAGTATAAAAATAATAATATAAAACTTAAAAATTTAATAAATAATGCCTAAAAGACGATTTTTGTCCAATTTTTATACTAAAATATGCTAAAATGTTTTAGGAGTAAAGTTATGAAAGCGACTATAAAAATAAAAAAACCAAAAAAGAGAGTTGTATGGGGATTTAATCCTACTACAAGAGTGATAAAAAATAAGAAAATTTATTCAAGAAAAAATTATAAAGTGGAGGTGCCATTAAATGCCAAAAACTAACCAAACAGATAAAAAGATCATAGCTATATTTAAGCTGATGAAGTATTTTTTGCAAGGAAAAGAGATAAATGCTTATGACCCGGTTATCCTTGATGAGTTTAACTGCTCATATAAGACACTTGAAAGATACTTAAAAGATATAGAAAACAATTTTAGCAATATCATAACCATAAAAAAATCAAATAAAAACTACTATAAACTTGTAAAAGCAAGTGATATTATCAGGGAGTTTTTACAACTTGAAGATAGTGATATATCTTTGGTATATGAGTGGCTAAAAGATGGTGAAATTTATCAAGAGCTAGAAGATAGTACAAAACAGGCTCTCATAAAAGTTTCAAGCTCAAAAAAGGAGATAATGCTCTTTAAAAGTTATCCATTTGAAGAGTTTAAAAGCAAAAAGTATAAAGATATGTTTGACGAGCTTAAAACCGCAGTAAAAAATAATGAATACAGAGATATAGTTTTTGAGTACGATGAGATAGAAAATTATAAAGATGCTAAATGCTTAAAGCTTGTTTTTGTTGACAATAATTGGTATATAGCCATAGAGGATGAAAACTCAAAACTGCAATTTTTAAGGATAAGTTTTATACAAAGCATAAAAAAAGTTAGAGACTACTCATATCAAAAAAGTACTCTTGAAAAATATAGCACTTTTTTTAAAACTTTTCAAAATGCTATGACTTTATATGGAGTAGAAAAGAAAAAAGCAATTTTGCAAACAACTCCAAAGATAGCAAAATATTTCAAAAAAGATATGAAAAAGTTTTTTCCTTCTCAAGAGTTTATAGAGGAGTTAGATGATGGGAGTATTA
>JALVXV010000164.1 GCA_027038235.1 Campylobacterales bacterium
TATGGAGTAGAAAAGAAAAAAGCAATTTTGCAAACAACTCCAAAGATAGCAAAATATTTCAAAAAAGATATGAAAAAGTTTTTTCCTTCTCAAGAGTTTATAGAGGAGTTAGATGATGGGAGTATTAGATTTAGCCTACTATACACTCAACCACTTGAGATACTTCCTTTTGTAAAAAGATGGCTTCCTAATATGAGTATCCTTGAGCCTAAAGAATTAAAAGAGGAGTATAAGAGGGATATTGAGAAAATGAGTTTATATTTAGGTGTAAAGGAGTAAAGGTGAAAAGGAGTAAAGAAGCTACAAGGTTAATGTTTTTACTTTTTTCTCATACTCTTACACCTTTACAGATAGAAGATGCAAAAAAGAGTTTAAATGTGGAGGAATTTGTCTATCTTCCTTCTAATTTACAAAGGATTTGGTCGGCTATTCCTCCAGATATTGAAAATATAAAAGATTTACTAAAACCTATCGAGGAGTTTTTAGTACAAAGTAGCAAAAAAGATGACTTTGTACTAATTCAAGGGGATTTTGGAGCTACTTGCTATATGGTATCCTTTTCTAAGGAGATAGACTTGATACCTATCTATTCGACAAATAAAAGAGTAGCAAAAGAGATAAAAAAGGGAGATAAACTTATCAAGATAAGTGAATTTAAACATTTAAGATATAGAAGGTATTTGTAATTTTAGCGAAAAAGAGATTGTTAATTTATTTTTTTAAAAGGCTATAACTTCAATGATGAGTACTAATGCAATGAAGTCTATTGCAAAATTTGGGTTAATTATTGACAAAAGATAGATTTTTTGATAGGATGTTTGATAAGTATTGCCTAAATAAAGGAGTCAGATATGCCATATGCTTATGTGGGAAAATCCTCCAATAATATCAACAAAGAGCTAATAAGTGCTATTTTAACAAATGATAAAATAGCAGAAGAGGAAAAAAGTGAACTAATTGCTAATATAATGGATAAATTTAATACAGAATATCCAGAGTTAAAATATCATGCAACAAAGCAAGATGTAACAGAAACAGAGCTTAAGCTTACAAAAGAGATAGAAAACACAAGAAAAGAGATAAAAGAGCTTGATGTAAAATTAACAAAAGAGATAAAAGAGCTTGATGTAAAATTAACAAAAGAGATAGAAAACACAAGAAAAGAGATAAAAGAGCTTGATGTAAAACTTTCAAAAGAGATAAAAGAGCTTGATGTAAAACTTTCAAAAGAGATAAAAGAGACAAAAGCATCTATGATAAAGTGGAGCTTTTTATTTTGGATTAGTCAAATGGGAGCATTGCTCGGGATAGGTTTTTTTGTATTAAAAGCACTTAGCATGAAATAACTCACAAGATAACCATCCTCTTTTGCTTACAAAAGTACTAAATAATTGTAACTTAGGAGCAATTTTGAGATACACTAAAGTATCTATCATTATAGAAAAAACTACTCCGCCATTTTTTTTAGGTTCTCAGCTTCGTGGAGCTTTTGGGTATGCTCTAAAAAGAGTTGTATGCATCAATCCCTCTTTTAAGTGCAATGAGTGTTTTGCAAAAGATAACTGTTTATACTACCAATTTTATGAAAAGAAAAATATATATCATAAGTATAGATTTGATTATGAGCTTGGGAAGAGTTACTATGACTTTTGTCTTTATCTTTTTGATGATGCTGTCTTAAAACTTCCCTATGTGGTATCATCTCTTTATCAAATGATTGTTAAAATCGGCTTTGGAAAGGATAGAAAAACTTATACAAAGTTTGATATGTTTGTCAATGATAGCTCTATTTTTAAAGATGGTGAGATAATTTTGCCTAAAAATTATGAAAAAAAGTTCAAAATAGACACTTTTAGTCCAAATATTTCGGTAAGATTTGTTACACCTTTGAGGCTAAAGAAAAATAATCATTTTATCAAGCCTGAAGAGTTGGAGTTAAAAGATTTGATAAATTCCATTTATCAAAGAAAACAAAAACTTCAAAATAAAGAGCTAAAAAAGCTTGATTTTAAACCAAAGGGAGATATAGTAAAAAAAGAGCTTAAATTTTTAGATCTCTCAAGATATAGCAATAGGCAAAAAACCAAGCTAAAGATAGGTGGTCTTGTAGGTGAAATGCAGATGAAAGATATAGATGAAAAAAGCTACAAACTTTTAAAACTTGGAGAAATTATAGGGGTTGGAAAACAGACGGTTTTTGGACTAGGGAAGATAAAGGTTGAGGATAAAAAGTAGGAGCAAAAAAATGAAAGATTATTTTGATATAGATATACATAAACCAGAGTATAAACCAGTCAATATAGATAATCTACTGACAGATGATATGACTTTGATAGTTGGAGATTTTTGGGGAATACAAAGTTTTATATTTGATGGACTTACCACGAAATATGCAGCAAAAGTTTTACGAAGTAAGTCTGCTTTTATACAGCTATTTACTGAA
>JALVXV010000165.1 GCA_027038235.1 Campylobacterales bacterium
CTATACTATTTTTATTTGGAAATTTATTGATTGCTGGTGAGTGTGAAGATCTTATAGCAAAATATCATGCACCAAATCCAGCAACAAAAACTATGAAGCAACTCAAAAGATGGGTAAAGAGAAAGGTCAAAGATGAAAATAAAAAAAAGATACAAGAGTGCCTTGTAGCAAGAGCAGCTGACAACCCAAATAAAGCTACAGTTGCAGGTGAATAAACTATACCTCTAAAAGTAGAGGTATAGTTTACCTATAACTCTATCTTAAATTGCACTAAGGATAAGAATGTCATTTATAAATAGCTTAGAGAGAAATTTTTCAGTAATACAAAGATTGGCCATAACAATTGGTGCAATAGTGCTTTTTTTCCTGATCCTAGTTCTTATGACCATAAATTTCTCTAGTAAGCTTGATTCTTTGGTAGAGTTTTGGGATAAATATCAACAAAAAGAGAAAAAGATACTTTCAAAGTTTTCAACCTCAATAGATAAAACTAGTAAAATTTTTATCAATATAAAAAATATAAGTAGTCAAAGTAGCAGACTTTTAGAACAAACATCCCAATCATTTGAAGAGTTTGGTAGCGATTTGGAGATACTTGAGTCTATCTTTACTCTTATGGGGTACTACCAATCTTATGCGATAGATGGCAAACTAAAGAGTAAAAAAATGCTCTATAGTATGCTAAAAAGTTTAAACAATAATCTCTTTAAAAAACACCCTGTATTATCAAAATACTATAATGATATCAATACCATCTTAACAGATATAAAAAGCAGTGATGAAGAAAAAAATTGGAGTGCAATGGAGAAATTAAGAGATATATTCTCCAATATCTCAGGAGATATTATAGATAATTTTTATGATAAAACAGATGCTACTAGTGCAAAATTTGCAAAGATTATCAAAAAGTCAAAATTAAACAATAAGCAAATCTTACAACTAAACAGTAATCTAAAATCTCAAAAGGATAAGCTGATCTATTTGATAAATTTTGCTGAAAAATCAAATACAAAATTTAAAGAGGTTGAAAAAACTGTTAATAGTGCTAAAAAATTTGTCTATTTTGCTATGATATTGATCATTGTTATTATACTACTTCTTGTGATTGGACTTAGAAGATTTGCTAAGGAGATAGATGGCTTTAAAAACAATTTAAACAAAACCATCATCAATGAACATGAACTTGATCTTGATATCGATATCAAATTTGAAAAAGATAGTAAAAATGAGATAGATAATATTGCAAAAGTATATAACCACATAGTACAAGTGATAAAAAATCTAATCAAAGAGATAAAAAGTGGCTCTAAAAACAATATCAAAAGTGTATTAGAGCTAGAAAACTCAATAAAAAGCATAAAAGAGTTGATTGCTAAGCTCTATGACATTATGAAAGAGACAAATAGTGTAAGCACAAAAATGCAAAATGTATTAAAAGATGGCAAAGAGGTATCTAATGCAACTAGTCAAAATATGAATGAAATAAAAAATGCAATTCAAAACAATGAGAGAATCTTCAATGATATAATAGATAGCTTAAATAGCAATATAGAGTTTCAAAATGAAGCGACCACAAGAATTAAAGAGCTTTCAAGTCAAATAGAGGAGATAAGTAGTGTTATAGAAATAATATCTGAAATCGCAGATCAAACTAATCTATTGGCTCTTAATGCGGCTATAGAGGCAGCTCGTGCTGGAGAGCATGGAAGAGGCTTTGCTGTAGTTGCTGATGAAGTAAGAAAATTGGCAGAAAAGACACAAAAATCTTTAGACAATATTAGGACAAATGTATCAGTAGTTGTACAAAATATGAATGTTGTTTTAGAGGATATTGCAAAGGTTGATAAGAGTACAAAAGAATTAGGCTACAAAAGTCAAACAAGTAGCAAATCTATGCAAGAGATAGAGCAGAGAGTCTTCAATGCCACACACTCTATAAACAACCTCATAGAGGGCATGGATAAAATTTACAACTCAAGCAATGAGATTGTAAAGAATGTTGCTAAAATTGATAGTGTTGCTAAAAAAGAGTTTGAATTGATAGGAACCATAAGCAAAAACTCAAAAAAAGTTATGCAAAGCTCGACAATTGTAGAAAAAGAGTTAAAAAATATTAAAATAGCTAACTACAGATAGTATTTTGATCCCGATTTTTAACAAGATGTTTAACCAATGTCAAAAAAATCTAATAACTAATCACCTGACCCCTAAAATATTAATTTTTTACAATATATGGTTTTAACTTAAAATAAAATTTATATTTTAAAGAGTAAAATACCCTTAAGCTATGTCCCAAATAGCCTATATTTTACCCGGTTTTTGCAATAAAACTTGGGTTTAAAAATAGATGATGGGGCAAAATCTATCTTAAAGGATCTGTTTTGGAAAGGGCTGACATTATAGAGAGCTTAACAGGTGTAAGCAGTGAGAGAAAAAAGAGTA
>JALVXV010000166.1 GCA_027038235.1 Campylobacterales bacterium
TAAAAAATACCACACTTGGTAATGAGTATTTATCATAAACTACAGAGCTACCATATAAAAAAAGCATAAAAGAGAGTAAAAGAAGATATGCTAACATCCTTCTCTCTCTAAATGAGATATTTGCTCCCATAAGCATAGAAAGAACAGCTATAAGCAAACCTTTGGCTGGTTCATACTTGCCAAAATATTGCAAGGAGTAAAATAAGCCTCCAAACATGCCTATATAACCTATATTTTTTATAAGCTTTTCATTTTTATCAGCAAAAAACCAAGAAAATAGAAGAGAGATAGCTAAAAATGATATAGATAAAAATATGACACTATCATCAGCATATACATGTCGTGCTACTACAAAAGTTGGTATAGCTTCACACAAAAAAAGAGATAAAAAAAGTGTTATACTTTTCAACTCAACATCCTTTCTATATCGCAACCTTTTTTTAGGGAGTATTTGATATATTTTTGATAATATTCCACTCTAAACTCTGTATCAACTGCACTCTTTTTAAAACTTTTAGCATCGATATCAAACAATACAGGTTTTTTGATCCTTGAGATATAACTATCTATATTTTTCTCTACTTTTGTACTACCATTATCAAAAAGAACAAGAGTGCCACCTCCTCTTTGCAAAGCAAGAAAGTATTCTATGGTATCTATATAACTATTGTCTCCATCACTTTTAGCTGTAGCTAAAGCTTTTAATATCTTAGTTTTATTGCTTAAGCCTTTTAGGTTTAAAAGTTTTATCTCTTTTTTTCCATAGCCAAATAAACTTACACTAAATCCTTTATCAAGCCCATAGATAGCTAAAGATGATGCTATAGTTATTGCATATTCAAGTGTTGTATCTTTAAGTTTACCTACATTATAACTTCTATTTAAGTCTAAAATTATAATCAAATTTGATGATAGTAATTCTTGATACTCTTTTACGATAAGTTTACCTTTTTTTGCACTAATAGCCCAATGTATATATCTAGGAGAATCGCCATGCTTATACTCTCTAACAGAGACAAACTCATCATGACCCCCTCTTTTTTTGCTCCTCTTATCTCCAAGGAGTACTGAAGACTCATCTATACTCATAGGAAAATTTTTCACCTTTAAAGGAGTTGGAAAAACCACTATTTCACCTTTTGTTGCTTCAAATGTCTTCTTAAAAACCTTAAGTCCAAGCGGAAAACCAGTCTGTATATGGATAGGTCCTACTTGATGTACTCCTCTAACATCACAAAAAATATCACTTTTTATAAGAATTTTTTTATGCAAAGTTGTTACAAAAAACATATTGTATCTATTTGTAGAAAATGGAGTTTTTAACCAAATTTCCAAAAGATACTTATCAAAAAAACCTGATGTTAGTAGTTCTATAGTGATAGGGAGACCTTTTGCCTGTTCGGTATATTTTGGATATTTGATAGATGCTTTTATGCCAAGCAAATTAAGATATGGTGCAATCAAGGAGAGTATAAGTGTAGCTAAAGATAGTTCTGAAATAACATAAAGCAGCTTTAAGCCTCTATTCCAAGCAATAAGATATATCACTATAAAAGTTATAAAAAGCAATATAATCATCTTGTTTTCTGCAATTTTTTTCAACACTATCTTGGCACCTTTGTTTTTGCTAAAACATCTGCAATAATATCTTCACCTCTCAAGCTTGAGGCATATTGAGGCTTTATAACAATACGATGAGATAAAACTGCAGAAGCTATCTGCTTGATCATATAAGGATCTACAAAATCTTTTTCATTTACTAAAGCATAAGCCTTTGAGGCATGCATCAAAGCAAGTGAACCCCTAGGACTTGCTCCATAACTTAAAGAGTTATGTTTGCGAAGAGCATGTATGATAGATGCTATATATTTTAGCACTATAGTACTTATCTTTATTTGTGATACCTCTTGTTGAAGTTCAAGAAGCTCTTTTATAGATATTACTGGTTTTAAGCTATCTATGGGATCTTTTTTTTCTTGCATTTGCATAATCTCTACCTCATCATCCATAGTGGGATAACCCATACTTATCCTCATAAAAAAACGATCTAATTGAGCCTCAGGAAGTGGATATGTTCCATGAAACTCTATAGGATTTTGTGTAGCAATAACCATAAAAGGTGATGGAAGTTTATAAGTTTTTCCATCTACGGTTACTCTGTGTTCAGCCATAGCTTCTAACATGCTTGATTGTGTACGAGGTGTTGTACGATTGATCTCATCAACTAAAAGCATATTTGTAAAAATAGGTCCGGCTTTAAATTCGAAGTTTTTCTCCTTTTCATTATAGATAGATACACCTGTAATATCTGATGGCAAAAGATCAGGTGTGCATTGTACTCGCTTCAATACAGCATCTACAGATCTTGATAATGCTTTTGCTAAGATAGTCTTTCCTAAACCAGGAGCATCCTCTATAAGTACATGCCC
>JALVXV010000167.1 GCA_027038235.1 Campylobacterales bacterium
ATTTAAGATATTACCATTAGAATCTTTTGTAGGAATTGTCTTATCATCCTCTTTTGTCAACAAAGACTCAGCCCACTCTTTTGTCTCATCATCAAGGTAGAGCATATCAAGTAGCTCTCTTGGCCATCCCTCATCTTGCATTTGAGTTAGGAGTCTATAGGATACTACTTGTACAGCAGGTATTTCACTCCACATTGATTCATTTAAACATCTAAAGTGATTTGGATCCAATGCCTTTGGGTTATCTAGTTGAGGTTTGCAAATATCACAGACTACGATATATTCATCTTTTGGTTCAACTTTATAAATATCAAGATTTTCTTCATTTCCACAGATTTCACACTTATTGGAGCTTCTTTGGAGTAATTCCCCTTTGATTTTCATGAGTATCCTTATTGTAATGGTGCGACCGGCGAGACTTGAACTCGCACGAGCTAGGCTCACTACCCCCTCAAGATAGCGTGTCTACCAATTCCACCACGGTCGCATTTTTAGAGCTTAGAGCTTAGAGCTTAGAGCTTAGAGCTTAGAGCAAGGGAAACAGGAAGAATCCACTTTTACACTCACAGCTCTAAGTCAAAAACTTCTTTTAATATTAGCTTAAGAAAGGGTTTGCATATAGTGCTATCAAAGCGATAACAAGTGCATAGATAACTTGTGCTTCGATCATCGCTAAAGCGATAAACATTGTTGTCATCAACTTACCGCCAAGACCTGGATTTCTTGCTGTTCCTGCAATTGTAGCTGCTGCTGTATTACCCATACCTATAGCACCACCAAGAGCTGCAAGACCAAGACCAACACCTGCTGCTATAACAGAAAAAGATGCTAAACCTGAAGCATTTTCAGCAACCTTTAAAACCTTAATTCCATCCTCACCGGCAAATGCAACACCGGCTATAGCCAATAAAAGCAATAATACTTTTTTCATAAAAAACTCCTTAGATTTTGGGCTGACACCCATTTGCAAAGTCCGTTCGGCTTGCGTATCCCTACTTATCACTTTGCTGGATGTAATTTTACACTTTTTTTTGTTAAAATTGACTTATTTTTTAAGATCTAGCTCCACTTTATGACCCTTTTGAGATAGCACAACTACATCTATCATATCACCCTCATGCAAAACATCCTCCATCTTTGTACTCTTGTCCTTTGCCACTTTGGATATATGCAAAAGTCCATCAACTCCATCTTTTAACTCAATAAAGGCACCAAATTCTACTACCTTTTTAACTCGTCCATGAAACTCTTCACCCTTTTTAAACTCTACTACTTTTCTATCTCTTCTATGCTCTCTTCCGCCACTACTTCGACTTGTTATCTCCTTGATATGATCACAAGCAGCTTTGACTTTTGCCTTGTCTGCTCCACCTACTTTAACTTCACCTTTTTCTCTATCTAAATCAATTGAAACATTAAATTTTTCAATAATCTCTTTGATTGTTGATCCAGCCTTTCCAATGATATCAACTATTTTAGAAGGGTGAACACCAAAGACCTCTGTAGTTGGTAAAAGCTCTTCATTTACTACTATCTTCTTATCAGCCTCTTCCATGATATTAAGTATATGATCTCTCCCCTCTTTTGCCTGGTCTAATGCCTCTTTTAATATATGAAGCTCTATTCCTCCTAGCTTTATATCCATCTGAAGTGCAGTGATGCCATCTCTAGTTCCAGCAACCTTAAAATCCATATCCCCATCATGATCTTCAAGACCCATTATATCTGTCAATATCGCATACTTATCATCCTCAAATATAAGTCCCATAGCAATTCCAGCTACCAATTTTTTAGTAGGAATCCCTGCTGCTCTAAGAGCCAATGAGCCACCACATACTGTTGCCATAGAGGAGGATCCGTTAGATTCTAATATCTCTGAGACCAATCTAATTACTTGAGGATATGTCATATCATTAAGTGGAGCCAAAGCTCTCTTTGCAAGATTGCCATGACCTAGCTCTCTTCTTCCTGGAGCTCTCATGGGAGATGCCTCCCCTACAGAGAAACCTGGAAAGTTATAATTTACCATAAACTTTTCATAATTTGGTCCATCGCTTGTCAAAAGATCAAACATTTGAGCATCTTGATCACTACCGATAGTAACAGTTACAAGAGCTTGTGTCTGACCTCTTGTAAAGAGACAACTACCATGAACTTTTGGAAGTATATTGGTCTCTATATCTATAGCTCTAACCTCTTTTAAACCCCTTCCATCAGCTCTTTTGTGATCATTTACTATCATCTTTCTAACAACTTCTCTTTTGAAGGCTGATAACACCTTTGAAACTATCTCTCTATCCCACTCCTCTTTTTGTGCGATCTCATCTTCCATTACTCTATCTACAATTTTTTCTAACTCACCTGCCCTCTCACTCTTTGCCATGTTTGAAAGTGCATTATAGACATCATCTTTAT
>JALVXV010000168.1 GCA_027038235.1 Campylobacterales bacterium
AGCTTTCCCTCTGCTTCTAATATAGCAGCATTTTTATTGCCCTCTGCTGTTGTCTCAATAGCTCTTCTTTCTCTCTCAGCAGCAGCTTGTCTCTCCATGGATGCTTGCATTGATTGGCTTGGGCTTATATCTTGAATCTCTACAGATTTTATTGTTACTCCCCAATCAGCAACATCATCAAGTATTTGCTCTTTTAGTTTTGCTTTTATCTTCTCTCTATTTGAAAGAGCCTCATCAAGTTTCATCTCACCAATTATTGATCTTAGTGTTGTCATGACTAGATTTACTATCGCCATTTTAAAATCCTCTACACCATATAGTGCATCTGCAGGATTTGTTACTCTTACAAAAGTAATAGCATTTGTAAGAATTACAGCATTATCCTTTGTGATTACCTCTTGCTGGGGAACATCAAGGATGATATCTCTTGTTGATATTTTTGATCTAATACTATCTATAAATGGTATAATTATATTTAGACCCGGTTCTAAAATACCACTATATTTTCCCAATCTCTCCACAACCCACTCTTCGCCTTGAGGTACTATTTTTATACCTTTATAAAGTGTTACTATGACAAGTAGTACCAATACTACCAATATATTTAATATCTCCATTTATTCCTCCTTGATTTTTTGAACTTCTAAAAGTTCACCATTTATTTTTACAATTTTTATCTCTTCACCCTTTTTTATATTCTCTTTTGATATGGCTACCCATTTGGTATTGCCTAGTACAGGAAAATTAAATAACACCTCTCCTCTTGTATTTGGTTTTATCTCTTTTGTAACAACTCCAGTAGTATCCAATCTATAATTTGACTGCCCACTTTGAGAGATAGATCTTCCTTTTATAAATTTAAACCAAAGAGAGATAGCCAATAGACATAAGATTATCCACAATAAAAGCTCTGTGTTGAAAGTTATGATAAATAAAAAAGAGAACAGTCCTACTATTAAAGCTGCAACACCCAATCCAAGTATAAAAAAGGTACCTGTAAAGATTTCAGCTATTAATAAAGCAATACCAAATACAATCCAATGCCACCATAAAATAATATCTTGCACCTACTATCCTTTTAATAGAGTATATCCCATCTACAACTATACCTTTATATCTAAAAGGTATTTTCTATTTTTTTTACCCTTTTTACCCTTTAAGAGCTCAGTTTCTTCCTCTTTTTCTCCACTTTGTTCATCTTGTTTGTCTTTTTCATGCTCATTTTCAGGATCTATTTTATAACTCTCTTCAGTTGGCCTTACCTCCTCTACCTCTCTCTCTTTTTCATTTAAAACTTCAGCAGCCATTACATTTTGCAAATCTAGTTTATTTTGATACTCTATCTGTTTTGCAGCTGGTATTTGCATGTTTTGATTTGTATAAATAATACCACTTATAGGAGATATGCTCATAACAAATCCTTTATCTAAAATCCTTGGATTAAGCGACTAGAGACTAGAAGCTCTAAGCTCTTTGCTCTAAGCTTTTATAGTTTTATAATTTATATAATTTACTTTTGCTCCACCTATTATCTTAACATTCCTTCTTTGAGTATAATCGACTAAATAATCGCTTTTTTGAGTTGTGCTAAATTTTACACACAATTTTGCAGCAAACTCAAGTACTCTTTTTGGTATCTCCTGTTTATTGCTCTTTATTATAACATGAGTTGAAGAAATATCTTTTAAATGCAACCAAATATCACTCATTTTAGCTTTTTTTAGCAAAAGTGCATTGGCTTTTTCATTTTTTCCAAGACTTATTTTATACCCTTCAAAATAAAAATTCTCTACTCCGTCATATTTTTTCTCTCTTTTTTCTCTTTTATGATTTTTTGGAAAGTAGAGTTTTAACTCATCTAAACTCTTAACCTCTTTAACAACCCTTTTTAAATTTTGTAAATACTCTATTTTTGAATTTAAATTATTCTCCTCTATATGGATATTTGTCGCTTTTTGTTTTGCCTTTTTTGATAAATTATAAAAGATATTTGCCGCCATTGCAGGAGTTTTAGCATTTGTTGGTAGTGTGATAGATATATCATTGCCATCATAATCACAAAGCTTTATCTCTTTTTGATAATTTTTTATCTTTGCTAAATTTACCAAGATAAGCTCTGCATATTTTTGATATTTTTTTGCATTTTTTAATAACTCCTCCTCTTTTGGCAATCTATCTTTGATATTTTCAAGCTTTTGTATCTTTTTTTCAATATTTATAAGCTTTTGATTGATAGAGTTGTGCAACTTTTTTTCCATCTTTTTTTCATATATTTTGTATAGATAGCTCTTTATGTCATCTATCTCTACCTCTCTCTCTTTTAGCTTAATTTCTGGAAGATCTATCAAAGAAAGTCCATTTTGAATCTCTCTAAAAGAGACACTTTTATCTATATGTCTTAAAGCCTC
>JALVXV010000169.1 GCA_027038235.1 Campylobacterales bacterium
GTAACTGTTGTTAGAATAATAGGTCTAAACCTTCTTGAAGCAAGAGTTGCTATCTCATCTTTTGTTTTTGCTGTTTTTATGATTGCAAGCATCAATATACCATCATTTACTATAACACCCGCTAACCCTAAAGCTCCTACTATTGAAGGTATAGAGAGATTAAACCCCATTATTTGATGACCTAAAAGCACTCCTAAAAATGATAAAGGAATTACACTCATAATAACTAGTGTCTCTTTAATAGAGTTAAACAGATAAAGTATAGACAAAAATATAAGTAAAATTGCTATAATAATAGCTTTAAACATATCTTTTTGAAGTATCTTTTTCTGCCTATATTCACCTCTTAATTTATACCTTAAACCACTCTTTTTTAGTGCTTTTAAAGTAGGCATAATCATCTTCATCACTTCACCGGTAGTATTTATATCCTGATCTACATTTGCATAGACATAAAATGTAACATCTCCATCATCTTTTGTCAATTTTTCTAAAGATTTGCTAATGTTAAAATTGCATATATCTTTAAGAATAACCGTTTGACCATTTTTTAATGCAATTTTTAGAGAATTAAAATCTTTTATACTATTTTTATACTCAGATGAAACTTTTATATCCAATACCCCTTTTTCATCAGAAATTACACCTTTTTTCTTTTCAAGATAGAGATCAGCTATATAGCTACCCAAATATTTCTGAGTAACTCCCAACTGTTTTCCATATCTATTTAAGGTCAACTTTATCTCACTAGAGCCAAACTTCATATTGTCACTTACAAATTTGACTGCCTCAATCTTTCTTAATTTATTTTTTAATTTTTTTATACTTGATATAACTTTTTTATAATCCGAACCTATTACTCCTATCATTATATCTGTTCTTGAGTGTCCCATTCGCCTTTCAAGTGTATTTATCTCTCTTAAATGAAATCTCTGTTTATACCTCTGTTTTTTGATAAATCTTCTTAGCTTTCTTGAGATTTGCCTTGAATTTTTTGTTCTTACTCTATCCTTTTTATCATAATAAAAACTAAGATAGGGAGTGATATATTTTTCAAGAAAATTCATAGGTGCCTTTTTTTGAAGATAAAGAGAAATATAGCCGACATAAGGATACATTTCAGCCCCTCCAGCAGCACTTCTTCTATATCCTGCAGTTGAGCTTACATAATCTATAAAAAACTCTTTTTTATGTTGTAAGAGATCTTTTTCTATGCTTTGTACTATCTTTATGGAGTCTTGTAAAGTTGTATCCTTTGAAGCTTTATATGTAATGCTAACTGAGCTAGAATCAAATGGTTCAAACATTTTAAATCTCAAATCTTTTAAACTGTTATACATCAAAAGGGGTGTCAATATCAAAAATATACTCAAAAACAGAAACTTATGCTTTATAACCATTTTAAGTGCTTTTGAATAAAAGCCACTTATGCCCTTCCAAGATAGAGTTGCAGAGTTTTTATTTAGCAAGTGGGCTGAATGTATCGGTAAAAATAAAAAAGATTCAATTAATGAAGCAATAACTAAAACAGATATAGCTATAGGTATCAACTCCATTATCTGCCCAAGTCTGCCTGTTAGCATCAAAAGGGGAATAAAAGCAAAAATAGTTGTCAAAGATGCTATCACAACAGGTTTTGCCATCTCTTTTGTACCAAGCAATGCTGCCTCTTTTGGAGGAAAACCTTTCTCTATATATTGCTGAATATTTTCACTTATAACTATAGCATCATCTACTATGATACCTATGGCTATAAGCACACCTATGAGAGAATTTATATTGATACTATATCCTGTTAGATAAAAATATATCGCCCCCAAAACAAATGATGTGGGAATTCCCAATGCAATTACTACTGCCATTCTTATATTTATCAATATAGATGTCAAAAGAGTTATCAGGATAATCCCCATCAATATATTTGAGATAACAATATCTAACCTATCTTTGATAACTGTTGAGTGGTCATTTCTAATGTCGTACTCAATTCCTTGTTTTTTAAGTTTTTTAATAAGTTTTTTAACTTTTTGGGAAATATCTATAGCATTACCTTTTGGATTTTGCGAAATAGAGAGAGTTATAGAGTTTTTACCATTCATACTAGCTAATGTTGAAGAGTCGCTATATCTTTTTTTTATGATTGCTACATCTTTAAGAGATATTACTTTATCACCTATATTTAAAAATGTTTTTTTCAATTCATCAACTATTTTCTTTTTATTTTCAAGAGATATATAATACTCCTGTTTGCTACCTTTTATCTTACCAAGTGGAAAGATGTAAGATATATTGGATATGACATCTATGATCTGTTTTTGAGTAAGCCCATAAGCTTCAGCCTTTTTATCATCAATCAATACTTCATAATACATATCAGAATCACCAAAAATGGTTACATTTGATATAT
>JALVXV010000170.1 GCA_027038235.1 Campylobacterales bacterium
TATGTCTTTACAAGAGATATTTAATATACTATTAAAAGATAATAATCTCTTTTACTCATTTGAAGATGGAGTGCTTAAAATATCTGGTATAAAGACTAAAACATTTAAGATAGATTATATAACTTCAAAAAGAGTTGGTAAAGCAGTACTTAATGCATCAGTACAATCAGGAAATTCAGGAAGCAGTGCTGCATCTGATGAAAATAAGATAACAACTAGTGAAACATTTAGTTTTTGGAAAAATATTTCAAAAGAGATACTCTCTATAGCAAATACTGGAAGTGAAAAATATGCAATCAAACCCCCAATTGTCAATAAAAGTGCAGGTCTTATCACTGTAACAGGAACAAAACAGCAACTAGATAGAGTAGAAAAGTATCTAAATAGCATTAGAAATAGGCTTAATAAAGAGGTCTTAATAGATGTATCTATTATATCCATAATCCTTGATAGAACCCATTCAAGTGGAGTTGATTGGACTCAATTTGCTTTATCAATCAATAGTCCAACAGGTCCTGGTACAGAACAATTAAGTGGTACTCGACAAGGCTTGAATACAGGAATTACATCTGGTATTGGAGATAGATTGCTACATATGGGATGGAATAATGCATTTAGCCTTACAAATACTATCTCTTTTACAATGAATGGTTTAATGAACTTTCTAAAAACACAGGGAAGATCAAGAGTTGTTTCCAATCCTAAGATATTAACTCTAAATAATCAACAAGCTCTTATAACTATAGGAGATAATATAAATTATAGAATACCTGAAACTGCTCCGGCTAATACTGGTGGAACTATAACTACAACTTCATATAAAAATGCATCAATCTTTGTAGGAATTTTGCTAAATATTATGCCTCAAATATCTGACAATAATGAGATAATGTTAAGAATAAATCCATCTATTAGTAGCTTTAAGTATGCTGAAGACAATATCAAGCAAACTCAACCAAGAGAGATAGCACCCGATACAACAGAGAAGAAGCTATCAACTGTTGTAAGAGTAAAAAATGGTGATACAATTGTGTTAGGTGGGCTTATTGGAAAGAGTAAAAATATAAATAAAAATGGAATACCTGGTCTTAAAGAGTTGCCAATTTTAGGCAATTTGTTTAGAAGCGAAAAGATAACCAATAGTGTGAATGAATTGATCTTTGTAATTACCCCTAGAATAGTTAATACTAATGAGCATAAAAATATATCTCTAAAAAAACTAGGGTATAGTAATGCATTTGATGAAAAGTAGTTATACAGCAGCTAAAGAGATATTTAGTGATATATATGATGATGACTATATAAATCTTGATAGCTCTGTTGTTGCTTATGAAAAACTTGTAGAGATACTTGATAAACCTATCAAGTTAGCTCTACTATATGGAAAGCCTGGGACAGGCAAAACCTTTCTTCTTAAAAAAATATATAGGGATTTATCAAAAAAAAAAGATATTATCTTTATCCCTACACCATTTTTTAAAGAGGGTGATTTTATAAAGTTTATTTATGAAAACTCTTTTAATGAGGCATATCCATCATCAAAAACTTTTGATGATTTTTTCAAAGTTATTAAACAGAAGTTTAAAGATGATTCATACTCTATACCGGTTTTTATCGATGAGGCACAGATATATCCATCTGTCATAATAGAAAAAATTAGACTTCTAGCTGATACTAGAAGGTATAAATTTATCTTTACTGTGCATAAAACTGAAGAAAAAGAGGATGTTTTTGCAAAAGATTATTTTAAGACTAGGATCTGGGAGAGCGTAGAGCTAAAAAATATATCTTTCGATGAATTTAAATTGTATATAGAGAAGAAATTTTTATATCACAATATGTTTGAATTTGTAGGAAAATTTTCAAAAAAACAACTTGGGATGATATATGAATATTCAAAGGGTAATTTAAGAGAGACAAATAAAATTCTCTTTAAACTCTTTGAAATATGTGAGTATTATGATAAAGCAGAGCCAAGCAAGATAGACAATCAAACAATAAATCAAAAATTTATAGAGATGACTGCAATAAGTTTGGGGTATATAGATGCTTAATGTCAATGAAGTGCGAGGTTTAGAGGAGAGATGGAAGAGATATAAGATTAAAAAATATCTTAAGATTTTCTCTTTAATCTTTGCTATCATTGCCCTAATAGGTATTTTTATACTATATTATCTTGGATATTTTGATCATTTTTTGCATACAAAGGAGCAAAAAAGTAAACAGCCAATCAAAAAAGAGATTAAAGATGAGCCATCAAAGAGAAAGGTTAATAATTTAGTTAGTAATAAAACTAAAATAAAAAGTGATACAAATATTACAAAGAGTGTATCTAAGAAAAATGATAAAAAAGAGCCTACTAAAGCATTATCATCTAAAGTAGAGCAGAATAGTTCAAAAGATCTAATAAAGGCTAAAGATAGTGATATATTACAATTGGATAAAGAGTTTTTATCACATATTTACAAAGAGGAAAATAGTACTAATAATACAGACAGTACCAATGCTAGTGTAAATAGTGATACAGATAGTAATTTTAGTAACTTAGAGGGTGAAAAAAATATAACAAATAAAGAGGTATTAGAAGAGACTAATAGCAATAAAGAGATAGAAAAGGAGAATAAAAAACCAAAAATTGTAATTTCAAGCAAGAAGGTAGATAATTTAAAATATTTAAAAGATAGATATGATCAAACAGGTAGGGCATTTTATGCTGTTTTAATTTCAAAAGAGTATTATAAAAGAGGACTTTATCTAAAATCGTTAAAATGGGCGACTATTGCAAACAATATAGATAATTCAAATGAAGATAGCTGGATCATGTTTGCTAAAAGTAAGGTAAAATTGCATAAAAAAGATGAGGCAATAAAGGCACTTAATGCTTTTCTTAAAGTAAATAGCTCTAAAAAAGTTAGAGTAATGTTAAATGATATAGAGACCGGAGTTTTTAAATGAGAGCTTTTTTAGCAGTATTGATGGTAGCTACATTTGCTTTTGGTATAGATAAGAGTGATGTTTATGAAGCATACAAGCAAGAGAGATATAATGATGCTTGTTATCTTGGTGCAAAGACATATCTAAATTATAGAGATGATAATGATTTTTTAACTATGTTTGCTGATGCTTGTTTGAAAGTAGATAATATAAATAGAATGGCATTTCCTGCAATGCTCCTTGTAAGAGATAAGTCTGCAAGAAGCAATTCGGTATATTTTTTAACGATACTATATCAAAAAAAGCTTTTATACAAATCTTTAATAGATGGTTTTGATGTTTCAAAATATAAGTTTCCCACTACAAATTATATACTCTCTAAAATTTTTGTAAAATATGCAAAAAAGGAGTATAAAAAGTTTGGGGATATATATATATTTAAAGATGATTTAGATAAAACTAAAAAATATGAGATGAGTTTAATAAAGGATAAGGAGGTCTTTAAAATAGTTTTAAAGACATATATTAATGATACTTTAGAAAGAACAAGGATTTATTGGTAGGCCATCATGACAGATACACAAAAAGATATAATTGATTTTATTAAAAAGAATAGAATAGCAAATGATGATAAGGTAAATGAGATACGACAAAGAGTTGAAGATGGAGAATCTTTAAGTGAAATACTTTTAAATGAGGTTTTTTTTGATGAGGAGAGTTTCTCTTTATTTGTAGGAGAGCTTTTAAAGTCAAATATTATAAAAATTAAAGATATTGAAGAGAATTTTTCAGTTAATTTAGAACCAATTTTAAAAAGTTTTGCAGAGGGTATCAATGCAACCTATTTAGATCTTGATACAGTTGATATAAACTATAAACTTGCTGCAAAAGTACCTCTTGCACAACTTAGAAAATATTTTACTCTTCCTTTGTATGAGGATGAGATAAGTATATATGTGGCTTTTGGTGAGCCATACAATATAAAAGCTCAAGAGGCTATACAAAGATATTACCCAAAAAAAATAATAAAGATAGTCATAACTGATCCAGTACAGATAGAGAAATATTTCAATAAGCTTGAGATAGGTAGTGGAACTCAAGAGCTTATAAATGAGATAAGAAGAGAGCTTACTACAAGTGCTGCAGAAAATCCAAATGAATCTTCTGGTATTATGAAGCTTATTGAGTCTATTATAAAGACTGCTATCTTGTATCGTGGAAGTGATATACATATCGAACCAACAGAGAATAACTGTATAGTAAGAACTAGGGTTGATGGTATGCTTGTAGAATCTTTTGTTTTTGAAAAAGATATATACCCTCCACTTAGTTCAAGGATAAAGCTTCTATCCAATCTTGATATTGCAGAGAGAAGAAAACCTCAAGATGGAAGATTTTCATTAAAAATTATGGATAAAGAGTATGACTTTAGGGTTTCAACTCTTCCTATCACAAATGGTGAATCGATAGTCATGAGGATCTTAGATAAGTCAAAAGTGATGATAAAGTTAGAATCGCTAGGTATGAGTGATGTAACATTTAATAAATTTAGTAAAGCTATGAGGGTTCCTTATGGTATAGTTTTTGTTACAGGACCAACAGGTAGCGGTAAAACAACTACCCTATATGCAGCTTTAAATGTTATAAAAAATATAACTACCAAGATAATTACTGTTGAAGATCCTGTAGAGTATCAGCTAAACCTTACTCAGCAAGTTCAAGTAAATGAGAAGGCAAACCTCACTTTCGCAAGTGCTTTAAAGTCAATACTAAGACAAGATCCTGATGTTATAATGATAGGTGAGGTAAGAGATCAAGAGACTCTTAGAATAGCTATACAAGCTGCATTAACAGGACACCTTGTCTTTTCAACTCTACATACAAATGATGCTATAAGTGCAGTAAATAGGGTGCTTGATATGGGTATTGAGCCATATTTAGTAAGCGGTGCTTTAATAGCTATAGAAGCCCAAAGACTTATAAGAAAGCTTTGTCCACACTGCAAATCAAAAATTACTTTACCAAAAAATACTATAGCTGAGTTTAAGGATTTTCTGCCTGAAAATTATCAATTTTATAAGGGAGTTGGGTGTGAAAAGTGTGCAAATAGCGGATACTTTGGAAGGGAGATGATCTCTGAGATACTTTTAGTAAGTGAAGAGATACAAAGTATTATCGCTAGAGGTGGTTCAAAAGCTGAGATAGAAGAACAAGCAAAAAAAGATAATTTTGTAAATATGTTCCAAGATGGTATAATAAGAGCAGCAAAAGGTATAACAAGTATAGAGGAAGTGTATAGAGTGGTAAAATCATGAAGTATTTTGAAATTATATATCTTTTTAAAGGTAGAAAAGGCAGGAAAGTTTTAAGAGCAGAAAGCAGAATGGATGCCTTGTCAATTGCTAAATTGAAACTCCCTGGTATTATTATAAGGATTACTGAAACATCTGCTCCTATAGAGGATAGGGTTGTAGAGTTTCAAAAGCAGTTTACAAATACACTTTTAAAACCAAAGATAAAGATAGATAGCCTTATCTCATCTATTAGGCAGCTTGGTGTTATGACAAATGCTGGTATATCTATCCATGATAGTGTTAAAGAGGTTACAAAAACAACAGAAGATAAAAGATTGAAAGCTATCTTTGAAGATATAGATGATGCTTTAAACTCAGGTCAAAGTTTAACTGATGCACTCTCTTCATATAGGCTAGATGTGGGTGATGTTACTATAGCGATGGTAGAGCTTGGTGAAAATACAGGAAATATGTCAGAATCACTTTTAAAACTTGCACAAATTCTTGAAGAGATAAGAGATAATAAGAAAAAATTTAAAAGTGCTCTTAGATATCCTATTATAGTTGTTATTGCAATTTCTATAGCATTTACTATTCTTATGGTCTATGTTGTACCAAAATTTAAAGAGATTTTTGCAAAACTTCATAGCCAGTTACCTCTTCCTACAAGAATACTTCTCTTTATGGAAAATATTATTCACAACTATGGCTGGTATCTACTTGCTTTTATCATAGCAACTATCGCAACTGTCAAATTTTTATATGCTAATAATAAAGATTTTAAGAGGAGTTTTGATAAAAATATATTGAAAGTTTATCTATTTGGTAAAATTATATTTAACTCTACTATGTATAGATTTACTATGATATTTACTCAACTTATCTCTGCTGGTATCCCTATCGCTGATGCTCTTGATACTGCAGTTTTGACAGTTGATAATGAAACTATAAAAGATAAACTTTCTAATGTAACCATTTCAGTTCAAAGAGGTATGTCACTTTCTGATGCTTTTAAAAAAACAGGACTTTTTCATGGAATGCTTTTGCAAATGGTAGGAGCTGGTGAGAGAAGTGGTACACTTGATACTATGCTTGAAAAAGTTTCTGATTTTTTTAAGATGAAATTTGATGAGATTGTTGATAATATCTCAAGCTATATTGAGCCTATTTTGATAGGATTTATTGCAGTTATGGTTTTGATGATGGCACTTGGTATCTTCTTGCCAATGTGGGATCTTGCATCTGCTGTTAGGAAGGGGTAGATTTAATAAGACCTGCCTCTTTCAAAAATAAAGAGGGGGCAAACTCTATCTTTTTGATCTTGTCATAATTAGCATAGCTAAGATAGAGTATCTCTTTTGCTCTAGTGGTTGCTACATAAAAGAGTCTTCTCTCTTCTTCAAGTGAACCACCTTGTTGTATTAGTTTTTTATTTGGAAATCTTCCATCCATAAGATCTACGATAAAAAGCTCTTTAAACTCTAGCCCTTTACTAGCATGAACACTTAAAAGGTTGACACCTTCACCCTCTACCATTTCACTACTTCCTAAAACCAAAGCATTTAAAAATTTTTCTAAACTATTATAATTTTTTGCAATATTTGCCACTATCCAAGCTTTTGAGATAATTTTTTGTAAAATCTCCTTAGCTCTTTCTTCATCAAATCCACCACCTCTTAGAGATGCTCTTTGTCTAGCAAGTGTATCAGCAATATGGTGGTAGAGTTTTGAATTTATGAGGTTTGATATAGTTTTGTAAGGGTTTTGAGTGCGATTTGAGTATTTAATAAATTTATAAAAATCATACAAAAAAATTCCACCCTCAGTAGATATTTTAGGGTGTTTTAGTATAGGATTTGATAGAAATTTATCTTCAAAACCTAACCCCTTAAATCTACTAAGCGAACCAAGTGTATCAAAATGATCAAAAAGTCCAAGTTGCCAATTTTGCTTTTTTTTGCTATATGGATTTTTACATGTCATATCTGGTGAAATTAGACCTTGCAAGATATTGCCATGGCCTAGCTTAATCAATCCTTCAAATATCTCTTTGCCAATTACTGATCCTATCCCTCTAGCATACTCAAAGATACCTACAAAAGACATGATATCTTTTGGATTGGTCAATATTGAGATGAGATTTAAAAGTGCCTTTATCTCTTTTGTATCAAAAAAGCTTATGCTACCTTTTCTTTTGCAACCTATTTGCAACTCTCTTAGAGCAACCTCTAAGCCATCTGCACTTGAATTATTTCTAAAGATTACAGCTATTTGTTCATGAGGAGTTTTTGAATATTTTATCTTTTTTGCTACTGCTTCATACTGCTCATAGACTTCACCAAATACCAGTAGTTTAGGAGGAGAGCCTTTCTCTTTTTTTGTTACAATCAACTCTTTTTTATAGAGTCTTGGATTTTTTTCGATAACTCTATTTGCTAAAGAGAGTATATCTTTGGTCGAGCGATAGTTTTTATTGAGTGAGAAAATTTGTGCATCTTTATATCTTTTATCAAATGACCCTATAATGTTGATATTTGCACCATTAAAAGCATAAATGCTCTGGTCATAATCTCCCACACAAAAAAGAGATGGTGAATTAAATGCATCTATTACCTTTCCTTGTAGAGTATTGGTATCTTGATACTCATCTACTAAAATCTCTTTAAAATTAAACTTCCCCCTTTTTGCCTCATCTATTATATTGATAAGAAGATCATTATAATCAACATAGCCATAACTTTTTTTTAGAGCAATAAACTCATCAAGTATATCTTCATAAATATCTAAAAATGGCTCATGATCTGGACTTTTTTCTATAAGCCACTTTGAAAAGCTCTCATTATTGCTACTATTTTGATATAAAGAAAATATATCATATAGATATGAGTATTGATACTGTTTTGTTTTGCTTTGGATATGATGAAATACTCTCTTTTCATAGATACTTTTTAAAAGTATCTTTAACTCTTTAGGCTGTTTTAGAGTGATATTGTAATTGCACTTTTTTAAAAGTCTATAGCTTACAGAGTGAAATGTACCTGCAGTTATATTTTTTACAATATCTTTATCAAAATATTTTGATACCCTCTCTATCATTTCAGTAGAGGCTTTATTGGTAAATGTTAAAAGTAGTATCTCTTTAGGTGAAAGACCTGATTGCAACAGATATGCAATCCTAGCAACTATCGTAGAGGTTTTGCCAGTTCCTGCAGAGGCTATGACTAGGTTGTAACCAGATTTTGCTGTAGCAGCTTTATATTGCTCATCATTTAACCTACTTAGAGGCAAGGAGCACTCTTTTTATCCCAGCATATTACTGCCCAGCAAAGATAATTACTACTACTTGTATCATCTTCTAATTTTGTATGATAATATGTTTTTAGTAACTCTATTTGAGTATCTGTTAACTCTCCAATACTCCAGGTTATGCTATTTATAAAGCTATCTTCTGAATCATACTGCTTTTTTTTGCCCTCGCTTTTTATATAGTTGATTTTTGGCATGATACCCATTTGGTAGAGGATATTTACAGTATATATAAAATCTGGCTTTTTATTTATCTTTTTGCCTATAAATTTTAGTATATCATCACTGATAAAGCTTCCACCAACTTTGTAGGTAAGATATACTCTTTTATTTGCTTTTTTATTTAATTTTTCAAGAGCATCTCTCATATCATTTACTTCCATTGATCTTGAAGCTAAGATAATATCAGCATTTGGTACAGTATCCCAGCTATCTTCCCATGAAAGATGTATAGTTTTGATATTGTCAATATCTCTTTTTTTTGCCTCATTTTCAACCTCTTTTAGCATAACCTTTGAAAAATCAAGTGCATACACACTTTTAAACCTATTTGCAACAAGTAAAGAGATATTACCAACCCCACACCCAACATCTAAAAAGGTTTCACACCCACTAAAGTCCATCAAATTTAACAACTCTTCATTGTAGATACTTTTATGAATTCTTTTAGAGATATTTGGAGCCTTTTTATCCCACTCTTCTACACTTTTTGGCTTAAAAGTAGAATTTTGTTTCTGTTTTTTGTATAATTCGTTGAAGTCAATCTTTTCAATACCCAAGAGAGATCCTTTTTGAGCTTAAGAAGGAGTGGTGGGTTCACTAGGACTCGAACCTAGGACCGCTCGGTTATGAGCCGAGAGCTCTAACCAACTGAGCTATGAACCCTCCAATTTAAAGAAGTGAAATTGTATCTAAAAAATTCTTAAAAAATGTTTATTTATATTTTATTTTGCTATACAAAGTATCATATCTAAAAGAGAAGAGGTTTTCTAAAATACCAAAAATAACCATGAAAGTTATAAAGCTACTTCCTCCATAGCTAAAAAATGGCAATGGCACTCCAACTACTGGGGCAAGTCCAATGGTCATGGCGATATTTACACTCATATAGATAAATATCATAAAACTAACTGAACTTGTCATGGATTTTAAAAAGTAGTCATTTTTTATCTTAAAATTTAGTGTCATCAAATGTAAAATAAGAGACATATACAAAAATATAAGCCCCACTCCTCCTAAAAACCCAAATCTCTCTATAAAGTATGCAAATATAAAATCGCTTGTAGAGACAGGCAAAAATTTCAGATGTGTTTGAGTAGCTCTCTCTTTGCTTTTTCCCTTTAATCCACCCGAACCTATAGCAATGATAGATTGTCTTACATGGTAGCTTTTTTTATCACTTAAAAAATCGGTGATTCTCTTTTTTTGATAACTATGAAGATTGTTATATAAAATTGGTGCACTAACTGTTAGCAAGATAAAGAGTGCTATCCATATCTTTTTATCAACTCCAATGATAAAAAGAGTTGCATATCCAATAAGCAAAAGTATAAGAGCAGTACCCAAGTCAGGCTCTTTGAGTATCAGAACAAAAGGAAGAAGTATGTAAAAACTAAGTCTTAAAAAATCCTTCCATCCATAGCCCTTTGGAGGTGGAGGGGTGGATTTGATAAGATAGGCTAACATTAGCAAAAATGCCGGTTTAAATAGTTCTGAGGGTTGGATAGTAAAATTGACAAATGGTATCTCAAGCCATCTTCTAGCTCCCAATTTAACAACACCAAAAAAAT
>JALVXV010000171.1 GCA_027038235.1 Campylobacterales bacterium
GACAATGCCGCAATGATAGGAAGATATGCTATAGAGGCATATAGATATAAATACTTTTGTGATATAAAGGATTTGCAAATCAATCCAAAAATTATCTCAAAGTCTTGATCTATAGTATGATCCTATCTCAGCAATAAGCATAGCTGTTATCATGATGATAGCTCCAAAGATTTGAGTGATACTTAGATATTCATGGGCATAAAAATAGCTAAAAATAGCTGCACTTACAGGCTCCATAGTAAATATGATAGCAGTTTTAGCTGGGGTGGTAAATTGTTGCATGTATGTCTGCATAAAAAGTGCATAAACAGTAGCAAATATCACTGTAGCAACAAGAGCTAAAATGATCGTATGAGAGTACTCCTTTGGAAAGGTAAAAGGATCTACCGCTAAAGATGAAAAAAGTGAAAGCATAGCGACACTTAAAAGCTCTATGCTTACGAGCAAAAATATGTTGTATCTTTTTGAGAGTTTAGAGGTATATACTATATGAATGGCAAAAAATGTAGCACAAAGTAGCGAATAAAACTCCCCCTTTCCAAAAGAGCTTAAGCCACCTGCTCCTGTAAGTAGCCAAAGTCCAACAGTTGCAACCAAAGCACCTATAATAGAGTAGATATAAACTTGTTGTTTAAAAAGTAGATATAGCACTATCGGCACTATCACAACATTCAATCCAGTTATAAATGCTACTATAGATGACTTTGTGTATATAAGTCCATAAGTTTGGGTGGCATATCCTAAAAAGAATAAAACTCCTAAAAAGATTCCTGAGATTATAAGAGTTTTATCAAGCTGTTTTAAATACTTTAAAGATAGCAAAGCCATAAGTATAAAGCTTAAAAAAAATCGCAAAAATAAAAATGCAAATACAGGAATATCTTTGATAGCATCTTGGACAATAACAAATGTAGTTCCCCAAGAGATAGCAACCGTAAGAAGAGTTATATCAGCACCAAGCTCTTTAAATTTTTTCAAGATTATTTTTTTCATTTTGGGATTATATCAAAATAAAACTTTTTTGCAATAAACCCTATTTAAGAAAAATTAAGTAAAATGTTAAATCATAAATTTTAAAGGAGAGAAAATGAAGAAGGTTTTAGTTGCATTACTTGCATTTTTAAGTCTAAATATAATGGCTTCGGATATCAATCTGTGGAAAAAGTCCACTTTGAATGAGATACTTCAAAGAGGTGAGCTTAGAGTGGGTATGGAGCCTGGATATATGCCTTTTGAGATGAAGGACAAAAAGGGGAAGATCATCGGTTTTGATGTAGATGTTGTTAGAAAAATGGCAAAAGATATGGGAGTGAAGCTTAAAATCGTTCCAACAGCTTGGGATGGTATCATCGCAGGGCTTTTAGCAGGAAAGTATGATATAATAGTATCAGGCATGACTATCACTCAGAAAAGAAATTTAAAAATAAATTTTGCTAATCCATACATCAGCATAGGTCAAACAATGCTTGTTAGAGAGAGTGTAGCAAAGGGTAAAAGCTCTTGGAAAGAGTTGGATAAGCCTGAATATACCATCGTAACAAAACTTGGTGTTACTGGCGAAATAGCTACAAGAAAGATGTTTAAACATGCTAAAATAAGAACATTTGAAACCGAAGCAGATGCAGTTCAAGAGGTGCTAAATGGAAAAGCAGATGCTTTTGTATATGATAAGCCTTATAATGCTATGTTTATGGCAAAAAGAGGTGGAAAGGGTATCGTTTTTTGGGATAAAGATCTTACATTTGAACCGCTTGGCTGGGCTGTTAGAAAGGGTGATCCAGACTTTCTAAATTGGCTTGATAACTTTCTAAATCAAATAAAGCATGATGGTACTTATGACAAGATATACAATAAATGGTTTAAAGATATCTCTTGGTTAAAAAGAGTTCAGTAGCAGATGGCACGAAAAAAAGAGTCAATTTTAAAAAATAAAACCTTCGGACACATTGTTGCCGGAGGTTTTTACTTTCTACTTCTTTTTGCTCTATATGTTGCAGCAACTCATATGAATTATGTATGGAAGTGGAATAGTGTTCCTAAATATTTTGCATATGAGAAAAAAGTGGAGCTAACTGCCCCATTTGATGGCACAGTAAAGATAGATGGCAACAAGATAACACTCATAGGTGAAGATGAAAAAAAGGTGATCGATACAAATGGCTATAAGATAGATGTAAGCGATGGAGATGAGGTCTATGAGGGCGATGCATTGGCTTACTATACTACTTGGACATCAGGTCCTTTGCTCAATGGTCTTTATGTAACACTTGAAATATCTCTATATGCTGCTATTTTAGCCTTTGTTATAGGGTGGATACTTACATTTATGAGAATAAGCGGTTTTCAATTTCTTGATGATATCGCAACGGTTTATATAAC
>JALVXV010000172.1 GCA_027038235.1 Campylobacterales bacterium
TTTTTAATGAGACATTCTCTATCATTTGATTTTTATACTCTTCTAAGATAGCTATAGCCTCCTCTATCGCTTTAGAGTTTTTTATATCTACATAAGATAAAGCCTTTAAAAGCTCTACATGCTCTTTTATATCTGCATTTATAGGATCAAATTTTTTTACTATCCTAAAATACTGCCCCAAAACCACATCCCACTCATCAGTATAATCCTCATCTCCTATATAGTTTAAAATAGCCAAAGAGGGCTTTGCACTATATCTTAATATCTCCATCTCATTTTCATACTCACTGTTGTATGGCTTACTTGCATCTACTACATAGATTGTAGCACTACTATTCATAACAGGATGTAAAAGTTCACACTCATCTTTAAACTCTTTACTATCACACTTTGTCTTTAAAAATTTCTCTATTAGTTTAGGTCGCTCTAAAGCCCCTACATCACCAAAACCCTTTAGCCATGATAAAAGCTTTCTTGGTCTTTGAAATCCGGGAGTATCTATAAGTTCATAATAGACTTTATCTCCCTTTTTTAAGAAAAAACTTCTTGAGTGTTTTGTCGTGCCTGGAGTATCGCTAATAGCAATAGTATCATTTAAGGTCAAAGTAGCCACAATAGAGCTTTTGCCTTTGTTTGGATGACCTACTACTACAAATCTTGGATGACTCATCTATAAACCTTGATATCTAAGTTTAACTCTTTGATTTTGCGAAGCCAAATATCAATATCGCTTTTTTTTGCTTTGCCATTTAATCCAACTAGCAAAATCGATACTCTATCACTACTTTGTAAAAGCTCCTCTAAAAAGTCAAAAAAGTCCAAAATAGGCACCTCCCATGAAGCAACCACAACAACTACATCTTTTGCAGTCTTGCTACTTTTTAGATCAAGCTTAGAGGGGTCAAAATGGTAGCCAATTAGTCTAAAATTTTTATCTTTTAACTCATCTATATCAGCTATATTTTTGTATTTTACCTCTTTAGGTTTAAAATTTTCATACTCAATGTCTGAGCTAAACTCTATCTTTTTAGGTTTAAAAAGTAAAGAAAATAGATAAAAAATAGCCCTTAATAAAACTCCATATACCAAAATACTAAGTGCTAAAAATTTCCACCACTGCCCTAAAAGTAGAGCATTTTGTATCTGCTCTTTGTTTATAAAGCCACCCAAACGGTTATATCTGCTTATCTCTATAAGATGAGAATCAACCATGCAACTCTTGCAAAATCCTCTCCAAATAGCTATCTTATCTAAGATAGATTTTAAAGTAGATGTATCTATTTGCAGTGTAGTTGCCCAGCCAAAAGCTATATCCTTTGTACTGATTGTTAAAATGAGGCTAAAAAGCACTCCCAAAGAGAAAAAGATACCACTAAAGCTAGAGATCTTAAAGGCTAAGATCTGCTTTTGCTCCTTTTTAGAAAATAAAAAAGTTACAAAAGAAAATATAGAGATAAAAGCAGGAAGTGCCACTAAAAAAGTAAAATAGACAAAAACATTAACAAGCTCTTTACCACTATATAGTAAAAATCCACCACCAATAACTACTCCAAAGATAAAACCACCAATTATCAAAAGTAAAGATTTGTATCTATTGAAAAAACCAATCACTACCTTTTTCCTTTTAAAAGCCATTTTAAAATTATTTGAGAAAAAAATACCAGAACAAAAGCTAAAATAAACCATGTAAAACCAAGAAAAAACCAATATCCATAATCTATCTTATCATTTAGATAAATTGCACCTTGAGGATTGTGTTTCCAAGCGATATACATGATGACAAAAGCTACGATAGTACTAATAGCAATGGATATGGATACTATTTTTTTCACCTTATCATCTCCATTTGGTCTTAATTTTATAAAGATTTTACCTTATTTTCGTTAGAGTGGTGATTGTACAATATTTTACAAAAAAGGAAGCTTATGAAAAAGATTATTTTAATAGTTTTGCTTGTTACTTTTGGTGTAGCAGCTGGGCATTTTGATATAGATAAGGAGAAGTTAAAACTATCCAATAGAGTCTTTGACTACTATGATAAAGATAAAAGTAAAACTCTCTCATTTAAAGAGTTTATTCTTTTTTTAAGAGATGTAAGAAAAAAAGAGCAAGAAAAAAGATTAAATTTGACACTAAAGCGGTGCGATAAAAATAAAGATGGCAAGATAGGATCTGATGAAGTTCCTACCGAAGAGGAGTTGGATGATATGTTTAGAGAGCGAAAGAGGATGGATAAAGTATGTGTAATGAATAAGAGGATTTTTGAAGCAGTTGATAGAAACAAAGACAATTTTGTTACAAGAGATGAGATACTGCTCTCTTTTGAAAAACCAAGAGTGGTTTCAAGAGCTATGAGGGTATCAAAAAGAGA
>JALVXV010000173.1 GCA_027038235.1 Campylobacterales bacterium
TGCACTTGAACTATGCGGTGGCATAGAGTATGGATGGCTAATGAAAGGACGAAAAAGTTTTGAAAAATAAGTTGCTTTTGGTTTTGGCAAAGGCTTGGATAGTTTTTGCTCTATCTATTATATTTTTGGGATATTTTCAAACATATAATGATAGTGGCTGGAATGGTGTATTGCAAAAAATATACTCTTTTGATCCTAGAAAACTTATAGGCTATGCTATACTTTTAGCTCCAGGATTTATATTTTTATGGTGGAGTAAAAGTTATAAATAGCATTACTAGAGGTGCCCATTATATCTTTTTTAGATAATTTTGAATGAGAGTTTTTAGAGTTTTAGTATCAGCTTTTATGATATTTTTAAATTGAGATCTGTTAAATGTTGATTGTCTTTTTGCTAACTGAGCTGTTTTGTTTGTTATCTTTGTTTGCAATTCATCAAGAGTAAGATAGCCATCAAGATACTCCAAAGTCTCTTTTATGCCTATTGAGTTCATGGCCTTTGGGGCTCTTGTATATTTTTTTTCAAGATATAGCACCTCATCTATAAGACCTACTTTAATCATCTTGTTAGTTCTTAATGCTATTTTATTTTTCAATTCGCTCCTATTTATCTCTATCTCATAAATTTTCAAATCTTTTATAAGAGGTGATTTGTTTGAAGAGTTAAAATAGTTTGTAAGAGGTTTGTTAGTAGCAAAAAATATTTCAAGCCACTTTTCTATGCGGTATTTATCTTTTGAAGAAATTTTATCTGCATAAATAGGGTCATATTTTCTAATCATTTCATAACCCTCTTTTATAGAAATAGTTTTTACCCTATTTTTTATCTCTTTAGAGATATTTGGTTTTGGGTTTAAACCCTCTATTAGAGATTTTAGATAAAAGCTTGTTCCACCTACTATAATGAGATTTTTTTCATTTTTTAAAGCCTCTTTTTTTGCAACTTTGTATATCTCAAAAAATAGTGCGGTACTAAAGTGTTCATTTGGATATATCTCATCAATACCAAAGTGCGGTATCTCTCCTCTTTCCTCAATCGTTGGTTTAGCTGAGGCAATATCTATCTCTTTATATAGACTTAAGCTATCCAAAGATAAGATGATAGCATTGTGATTGTTTGCTAAATCCAAAGATAAAGCAGTTTTACCAGATGCTGTAGCACCAAGTATCGCTACCTCTTTCATATATAAATCCTTCGGATTAAGTAACTAGCGACCAAAGACAGTAAAGCAGGAATTTCAATATTTAAGCTTCTCACTTTCTTTACTCCTTTACTCCTCCCCACCTTTACTCCTTTTGTAAAAGACTAATAACAATTTTATCAAAGTTATTGTATCATTTGTATATGAAGAAGTTACTGAATGATTTTAATGAACTTGTAATGTTTAAGCACTCTATTTTTTCTCTGCCCTTTATCTTTGTGGCAATGGTTGTCGCTGCAGATGGATGGTTTGGGTGGAGACTACTTTTTTTAGGGCTTTTAGCAGCTTTTAGTGCTAGAAATTTTGCTATGGGGGTCAATAGATACCTTGATAGAGATATAGATAAAAAAAATCCAAGAACCGCTTTAAGACCTAGTGTGGATGGGAGAATAAGCTCACAAAAACAGTTACTATTTATATCTATAAATGCACTCATATTTATAATAGTAGCCTACTTTATTAACTCTTTGGCTCTTTGTCTTAGTTTTCCTATACTTTTGATATTGGGTGGATACTCATACTTTAAAAGATTCTCTTCGATTGCACATATCATTTTAGGCATATCCTTAGGACTTGCTCCAATAGCAGGTGTTGTTGCAGTCAAAGCAGATATTCCTCTTTGGTCACTTTTGTTATCTAGCGGGGTTATATTTTGGGTGGCTGGTTTTGATCTACTTTACTCACTACAAGATATTGAATTTGATAAAAAAGAGGGACTATACTCTATTCCTTCAATATATGGAGTAGAGTGTACCTTGTTTGTCTCCAAGCTATTTCATGCTTTGACAGTTCTTTTTTGGTTCCTTTTTGTTTTAGCTTATGGTGGCAATTTCTTTGCATATTTTGCTATCATGGTCGCAGCTATAATGCTTTATAATGAGCATAGGATTGTTCAAAAAGATTTTAATAAAATAGATAGAGCATTCTTTACTATAAATGGATATTTGGGTATTATCTTTTTTGGATTTATAGTGTTGGATATTTGGACTAAATAAGGTGTAAAGGTGTTAAGAGGATAGAATAATAGGAAAGATGTAGCATGGAAAGTATAAGAGTAGTAAATGCACCTTTAGTTATTGAGTATGAGAGGTGTGATAAAAGGTATGATGAATTTAAAAAAGAGTATGATAGTCTAAGCGAATATGAAGAGGACTCTATAGGTCAAT
>JALVXV010000174.1 GCA_027038235.1 Campylobacterales bacterium
ACCTTTCTCTTTACCCATCTTTTGAGTTGCTTCATAGTTTTTGTTGCTGGATTTGGTGCATGATATTTTGCTATAAGATCTTCACACTCACCAGCAATCAATAAATTTCCAAATAAAAATAGTATAGATATAATAATTATTTTTTTCATCTTACACACCTCTTAAAATTTTACATTGTAATTTAGATACAACAACCTAGCATAATCATCTGTAGGCATTGGTTTTCCATTTGGAGCCATATGCCAACCACTCATAGCATATTTATAGTCAATGCTAGTATATCCCATCCTTAAAAATTGATTCATATCCATTTGATACATTAGATAAAAATCATGTGCACTTCCTCTTGTAGCTATTTTATTAAGAGGATCATAAGAGCCTGTAGTGTAACTAAACCAGTACCTAGAGCCATGATTGAACTCATAGCCTATCTTGAATTTGCTATTGATATCATACCTTGCACCTACATGGTAAGCATAACCATCTTTTTTAAGTAGTTGCATAGGACCCATTGCTGTAATATAGCTTTTGCCATTACTCTTTGGATTACTCATAGCAAGTGATATAAAGTAGTTTAATTTTGTACCAAAAGCTCTATTGTTTTCAAAATATAGTCCAAAATGTTTAAAATCACCTAGATTTATATTGTGTGAAGTGTTGCTATCTCCTGATGAACCAACAAAATCTTTTCCCAATACTGCAGAAAATACTACCAAATTACTTCCCATCTTTTTAAATGGCAAAGAGCCCTCTAAAAATGCTCCATAAACATTTAAATCTTTGAGATCGTTTTGATTTGCATTATAGCCATAACTATCATCGCTCCATTGGTATCCTTTGCCATAAGCTAAACGAATAGCTCCATTTGAAATAGTTTTTTTAGGAAATTTATATGATAAGACCAATCCATCAGCATTACCATTGAAGAGTATAGATGGATAAGTTGATTTTCTTGGAGTATTATTTTTTAGATTCATTCCAGGTCCATCATTACTAGGTTGACGACCTATAGTTGCTATAAGGTTGTTAGTAATTTTATAATCTACATATGCTCTTTCAACATATATAGAACTTCCTCCTAATGATCTACCATCAGAAGAATCAAATGTACCAGGATAGCCATTCATGCCACCCCACTTTTGACTTGATGCCCAGCCCTTATACATAGAGAGACGACCTATAAACTTCGTCCTCTCGTTTATATTAGTTTGCATATTTAGTCTTAGTTTTAGATCCCATTTGTTATGATTGTTGTATTTGCTACCTGTATAGATGCCTTTGATGCTACCCTGCCTTCCCCAATAATTACCAACAGTACTTTCAAATTCACCACCCCATTTTATACGATTTAAAGATGCTTGAAACTCATTATCATCAACTCTTGCATTTAGTTCATCAATTTGCTCTTCATAATCTCCTTGAAATTTTTTAACACTCTTTTCTAGCTGCTCTACTCTTTTTAAAAGCTTTTCAACATCTTTATCGCTATATTTTCCAGCCATTATATAGTTTGAAGTCAAAAATATAGCACAAAATGCAAATACTATCTCTCTTTTCATAAATATCTCCCTTCTTTTGTTAGATTTTCATCGAGTCAATATCTCTTTTGACACTTTTTTAGAATTTTTTAATGTTATCACAAATATTCTTAATTCTTAATATATTAGTAAATTATTATTGTAATAGCAAAATTTTATACTTTTTTGATTAAGTTTCTCTTTTTGAGTACTAAATAAAAGATCAAAGATATAGCTATCATGATGATAGATAGCAGTTGCCCCATACTCATCCAGCCACAACAGATAAAGCCTAGTTGAATATCTGGTTGTCTATAAAATTCAGCAATAAATCTAGCTATACCATACAATATACCGTATAAAACGATAAGTTCTCCATCAAATTTCTTGCATTTTCTGTATAAAAATAGTATCACAAATACCAAAAATCCCTCTAAAAATGCCTCATATAGTTGAGAGGGATGCCTTAAAATACCATCTATATATATTCCCCAAGGTTCACTTGTCTCTCTTCCAATAAGTCTTTGATTTAAAAAGTTACCAACTCTTCCAAATATATAACCAGCTGGAACTGCAATGGCAACTATATCCATAAGTAGCCAAAAGTTTTTCTTATATTTTTTTGTGTATAGGTATGAACCTAGCAAAAATCCTATAACAGCACCATGATAACTCATCCCACTTATACCTACAAATTTACCATCCATAAATGGATTAAAAATTTGCCAAGGGTGAGTTAGATAGTACATTGTGTGAGGATCATAAAAGATTATATACCCAAGCCTAGCTCCAAGTATCACTCCTATCTCTACCCATATAAAATAATTATCCAGTTCTTCTTG
>JALVXV010000175.1 GCA_027038235.1 Campylobacterales bacterium
AAACTCTCAGGATTGAATAAACAAATAGCAAGTTTACCTGCTATGGTAGAAGCAGGAGCTAGACAAGCAAGAGCAACAAGAGCAGATGGTGTATCAGATGAAGAGTTTGTCAAGATACTTGCTATTATAAAGAGTGCTTTTGAGCCGACAGTTATCTTAGATGCTGTATCTAAAGGTGTACAAAAAGATATATCAAGTAAAGATGCACAAAATTTGATCTCTTGGTTTAAGTCAAAATTAGGTAAAAAGATAGTGCTTGAGGAGACAAAAGCCTCTTCTGCTAATAGTATGCAAGAGATGCTACAAAGTGCTAAAGAGTTGTTATCAAATCACTCAAGAGTAGCATTGGCTATAGAGCTTGATAAATTGACTCACTCTAGTAAAATACAAGCCAATATGATGCTAAATATGAGATTGGCTATGGTTGAAAGTTTTGCTAAAGAATCTCAAAAAGAAAATATAAAACAACAACTCATATCTCAACAAAATAGAGTCATAGAGTATGCTAAAAAAATGTCTATTATCTCTTTTTTATATGTATATAGAAATTTATCTATCAATGATATTAAAAAATATATAAATTTTTTAAAGACACCAAGTGCCCAAAAGTTTAACGATAGTTTTATCAAAAGTTATAGTAATGAGATGGATATAGCAGTAAAAAAGATGGCAAAAGATTTAGCGATATTAAAGGCAAAATATAAGCAATAAAAACCAAAAAATAGCCCAAACACAAAAACAAGGATAAAAATGTCAATAAAAGATAGCTTTAAAAATAGTATTTCATTTAGAATAATCATCATAGGTATCTTGCTTTTGGTATTTATGATACCTATATCTATGATAAAATCTATCATATATGAAAGAGAAAACAGATCACAAGAGGTGATAAACGATATATCCAACCAATGGGCTTTACCTCAAGAGTTAAGAGGCCCTGTGCTTATGGTGCCTTATGATGAGTATCGCAAAGTCTCAGAAAAAAATGGCAAAAATACTGTAGAAAAGATCGAAAAGATACGAAATTATGCATATTTTTTACCCTCAAAGCTTACTATAGATGCAAAAATAACTCCAGAGATAAGATATAGAAATATCTATAAAGCCATCGTCTATAAAGGAAACTTTGATATAAAAGGCAACTTTGATATAAGTGACTTTAAAAAATGGGATATAAAAACAAAAGATATAAAGCTAAATAAAGCAAAGATATTTTTTGGGATAAGCGATACAAGAGGTATTAAAGATCAGGTATCTTTAAATTTTAATAATAGTAAAAAGTTTTTTGAAGCAGGGATTAGCACTACACTCAATAAAATTATTAAAAATGGTATCCAATCAAACATAAAAGCTTCTTTAGAAGATAATAGCTTTCATTTCAGTCTCAAATTAAATGGCTCTACTAAAATATCTTTTGCTCCTTTTGGAAAAACAACAGATGTATCTATCTACTCAAATTGGAATGCTCCCAATTTTATAGGTAATTTTTTGCCAGATAAGCGAACAATTACCAAAAAAGATTTTAAAGCTTTTTGGCATGTGTTAGATCTCAATAGAGGATACCCTCAAAGTTATAAAGGCGATGAGATACAGATACTAAACAAATTTCAACATGAAGATATAAATTATCATAGATTTAAAAGATATGCTTACACAAAAATCACAAAACAAGCCTCTTTTGGGGTAGAATTTAATAAAATGAATGACTATTATCAAAAAAGCGAAAGAAGTGTGAAGTATGCTATGCTCTTTTTGGTGCTGACATTTTTGATCTTCTTTTTTGTAGAGATATTTAACAAAAAAAGAATTCACCCCCTATCATATATCTTGGTAGGATTATCTTTATCGCTATTTTTCATACTTCTTTTATCCATTAGTGAATATCTTGGTTTTAATTATGCCTATATCATAGCCTCTATCGCAACTATCGGTGCTATAACACTATATGCTAAAAATATCTTTAAAAGCAGTAGATTTACTCTTGTACTTTTTGGATTATTAGGACTTCTTTATATGTTTATCTTTATACTACTTCAGCTTGAGGGTTATGCTTTGCTTGTTGGTAGTATTATGCTATTTATAGTGCTAAGTGCTGTGATGTATATATCTCGTGATATTGATTGGTATGCTATCAATAATGAACAACATTAAAATAGCTCAAACATTTCCTTTGTATATTTGGAAGTTTGTAGATGAGAGAAACTATCAAGGGTGGAATCTTGTGTCTAGTCAAGATGGAATAGATTGTATCTTGAAAATTTTAAAAGATATGAAAAATGAAAAATACTCATCTATTTGCACATTTTCCACCACCAAACCGACAAAGGAGTTGATAGGCAAGATTGCTAACACTTT
>JALVXV010000176.1 GCA_027038235.1 Campylobacterales bacterium
TCCTATGCTTTTCACCACCACTTATATCTTCGATACTTTTTTGCTGCTCCTCTCCGCTAAAAAGCATTCTTCCTAGACAACTTCTTATCTCACCCCTATCTCTTTTTTTATCAAAGTTTTCAAGCCACTCATATAGTGTCTCTTTGCCTTTTATTCTATCTGTTGTATCTTGAGGAAAGTAGCTATACTGTACTGTAGCACCCCATTTTACCTCTCCTTTATCAGGCTTAATCTCACCTACAAGTATCTTTAAGAGTGTAGTTTTTCCTATACCATTAGCTCCTATGATAGCTACCTTTTCTCTCTTTTCAAACTTTAAAAAGAGATCTTTTAATACTTGCACATCCCCATAAGCTTTTGATATATTTTCTATCTCTAAAGCTTCATTGCCTATCTCTCTTTTTTGCTTAAAAACTATACTTGGCTCTCTTCTTGAGCTTGTTTGTAAATCTTTTATATCTAACTTTTCAAGCTGTTTTTGTCTGCTAGTAGCCTGTTTTGCTTTTGAGGCATTTGCAGAAAATCTTCTGATAAAGTTTTCAAGCTCCTCTTTCTCTTTTAATTTTTTACTTCGTTGTATTTCAGCTTGTTTTCTAAGAAGTTCAGAGGCTAGATACCAGTCATTATAATTGCCTGTAAACTCTCTTATCTTTTTATAGTCCACATCAAGTATATGGGTTACTACACTATTTAAAAAGTGTCTATCATGAGATATGACTACCAAAGTTCCTTCATGCCTTTTAAGCTTCTCTTCAAGCCAAGCAATAGAGGGAAGATCTAAGTTGTTTGTAGGCTCATCCAAAAAGAGTATATCAGGAGAGGGAAATAAAACTTGGGCTAAGAGTATCTTAAATCTATCCCCACCCTTTAGTGAACTTACTTTATCATTGTGAATGCTCTCATCAAATCCAAGCTCCTCAAGTATCTTTTGAATAACAATATCACACTCATACATAGGATCCTCTTCAGCACAAATGATCTCTAGTTCGCTTAATCTCTCATTTACCTTGCTATCATCAAAGTTGCCCTCGCTATAAAGTCTCTCTTTCTCTTTGGTAGCTTCATATAGTCTTTTATTGCCATAAAGTACTGCATCTTTTAGAGTAAAATCTTCAAAGGCAAATTGATTTTGTCCTAAAACTCCTACTTTTAGGCCATTATCTATAGCTATCTCACCACTTGTCGGCTCAATCTCGCCACTTAAAATCTTTAAAAAGGTACTCTTTCCAGCACCATTTGCACCGATAAGTCCATATCTTTTCCCTTTTGTAAGCTCTAAAGACACATTTTCAAATAGAACTCTACTACCATATCTTTGGGTGATATTTATCGCTCTAAGCATTAATGCAACTCTTCATTTAGTTTAACTTCTCTATTGCTTTTAAAAGCTTTTATTTGTCCACTTACACTATCTTGTCTAAAGTGAAGTCCATTAAGTCCTGAAAGTTCAACCCCTTTGTAAAACTCTTTTACTTCAAGCTTGTTAGAGTTTACTTCATTTATTTTCTTTATATTTACTTCATCTATACTTATCTTAGTTCCTTCAAGCACAGCAATACCAGCATCTACAATACATCCATCTCCCAGTGGAATACCTGTAACAGAGTTAGCACCAAGTAGGGTATTTTCCCCTATACTTACAGGATTACCATTGGTACCGCTAAGTACTCCCAATATACTAGCACCTCCTCCTACATCACTACCGCTACCAACGACTGCAGATGAACTGATCCTGCCCTCTACCATTACTGGCCCTAAAGTTCCAGCATTAAAATTGATATAACTAGCTCCGGGCATTACAGTAGTACCAGATGCAAGTTGTGCTCCCATTCTTACTTTGGAGCTATCTAGTATCCTTGTATTATCTGCTGGAATGATATGCTGTAAATATCTAGGAAATTTATCAACACTATCAATAGCAGGATACTCACCCTCAAGCTTTAAAGCTATCTCATTTTCTCTAAGCCAATCAAGCTCTATTGGAGTATTACCACTCCAAGCAACATTAGGTAGTATCCCAAATGCTCCATTTAGGTTAAGAGTTCTAAGTGGTGCTTTACCCAAAGAGAGAGCATAAAGTTTTAGATAGACACTCTCTACACTCTTTGGAGTATCATCTTTGAAGATAAATACTACTTTATAGTTGTCAATATCTATCTCTTCATCCAAAAGCATATGGTAAAGATAGTTTATAACTTGTATATTTTTATGCTTTTCTCCTGTTGCCTCCTCTTTAAAAGGAGCAAAAGCTTTCAAAGATTTTTTTAAAAACTTTTTGCTTATATTAAAAATTTGCTCACTCTTGCTAAAATCAACCTCTTCCCCACACTCTTGCAATGCAGACAAAAAGATAG
>JALVXV010000177.1 GCA_027038235.1 Campylobacterales bacterium
TTTCATCTATGATAGGTTCGAGCTTTTTTGGATCGCTTATTTGAACCAAATCTCTCTCTTTTACTATCTCTTTTGGACTTTTTTGTGTTTTTATCATCTCTTCAAAAACTTGCTTCGATATTTTGGTTGAGATTGTCTTGCTTTCTAGCATTTGAACAAGCTGGGCTATCTCTTTTGCACCAAAATTTAAAGCTTTGGAAACTTTTAACTCTCTAGCAACCTCATTTGCTATGATATTTGCTATACATATTGGGGCATCTATGATAGATAAAACCTCTTTAAAAAGTTTTGAGAGTTCTTTATCTCTTGCTAAAGTATTGGCAATCTCTCTGTTTAGTTCCAAATCATTTACAAAATGCTCAAAAAGTTTTTGCTCCTCTTTACTCATCGGTGTTACTTCGCCCTCTATTTGCAGTTTTTTTGGCTCTTTTTTTGGCACAGATTGTTTAGTGGTCTTTATATTTTTCTTTGACCAGGAGTCTTTTAATCCTACTATTTTATTAAAGATTGGATCTTCTTCACTATAATCAACAGGATCTTTATAAAAATATCCCTGCCTCTCAAACTGAAATCTATCATGAGCTTTATCATCTATGACGGCAGGTTCAACAAAAGCATCTTTGATAATTTTTAAAGAGTTTGGATTGATATCATCTATACCCTTTGGAAATTCACTCTTAAAAAGTCTATCATAGACCCTAATTTCTACTTTTTTTGCCTCCTTTTTACTAACCCATTGAATAGCACTTTTTACCTTTATGCCACTTCTATCTTGTCCACTCTTTGAATTGGGATAATATTTTGCTTTTATCTCTATGATATTGCCATTTTTATCTTTTATTATCTCTTCACATGAGATGATATAAGCATGTTTTAGTCTAACAGGCTGAGTAGGAGTAAGGCGGTAGTAGCCTTTTGGTGGATTTTCTTCAAAGTCATCCTTTTCTATATATATAGTTTTAGAAAATGGAACTCTTCTTTTGCCCTCTTTTGCTACATCTTTTGGATAGTATGAAGCCTCTATCTCTTCACTTCCTTCATAGTTTGTTATGGTAACTTTCAATGGATCAAGCACACACATTACTCTAGGAGCCTTTTTGTTTAAGTCATCTCTTATGCAAAACTCAAGCTGAGATACATCTACGACTGAGTTTGCCTTTGCTACACCAATTTGCTCACAAAAGTTTAAGATTGACTTGGGTGTATAACCTCTTCTTCTTAACCCTGCAACAGTAGGCATTCTAGGGTCATCCCAGCCACTTACCACCTTTTTTTCAACAAGCTCTAAAAGCTTTCTTTTACTCATTAGAGTATATGTCATATCAAGTCTAGCAAATTCATACTGGTATGGTCTTGGTGGTTTTAGCTCAAGTGTATCAAGTATCCAGTCATAAAGTTCACGATTGTTTTCAAATTCTAAGGTACAAATAGAGTGTGTAATACCCTCGATATAGTCTGAAAGCGGATGGGCAAAGTCATACATCGGATATATACACCACTCATCCTTGCTCCTAAAGTGGTGTGCATGTCTTATGCGATAAAGAAGTGGATCTCTCATCTTCATATTTGGAGCACTCATATCTATCTTGGCTCTTAAGATGTGTTCGCCATCTTTAAACTCACCCTTTTTCATTCTCTCAAAAAGATCAAGATTTTCCTCTATACTTCTATTGGCATACTTACTCCTTTTGCCCGGAGTTGTAACACTTCCTCTATACTCTTTTATCTCCTCTTCACTTAAACTATCTACATAAGCTTTGCCCATTTTGATAAGTTTTTTTGCATACTCATAAAGCTTTGGAAAATAGTCTGAAGTATAATACACCCTATCGCCCCAGCTAAATCCTAGCCATTTGACAGCATCTTTTAGTGCCTCTACATAGATAGTATCCTCTTTTGTTGGATCTGTATCATCCATCCTAAGATTGCACTTGCCATTAAAATCTTTTGCAATTCCAAAGTTGATATATATTGACTTCGCATGTCCAATATGTGCAAATCCATTAGGCTCAGGTGGAAATCTCGTAACCACCTCTTTATATTTGCCTGATTTTAAGTCATTCTCAACTATCGCATGTAAAAAATCTTTACTCTTTTTCACTATTTTTCCCTCTGTTTATATTTAATTTTGCTATCGTATCACCAAATCTTACTTTTTGCATCTGTTTGCAAGTTAGCTCTACCATATCTTTTTCAAAAAATATAACTATGGTTGAACCCATTTCAAATCTACCAAGCTCTTCACCCTTTTTCAAATAGAGATCTGCATAGTGATATGTAGTAATACTCTCTTTTTTAGCATTAGTTTGGATTCTATCATCAAAATTAAATTTTATCTTTCCAACATTTAAAGC
>JALVXV010000178.1 GCA_027038235.1 Campylobacterales bacterium
TAATATCTGATGGCAAAAGATCAGGTGTGCATTGTACTCGCTTCAATACAGCATCTACAGATCTTGATAATGCTTTTGCTAAGATAGTCTTTCCTAAACCAGGAGCATCCTCTATAAGTACATGCCCTTTAGCTAAAAGCGATACAACTATCAACTCTACAGACTCATCTTTACCAACGATAACACTTTGTATATTTTTTATCAAATTATCTATTTTTTGCGACATCTTACTATCTTCCTTTTTTAACTTATCTCTTTTTTTGAATTAAATATTTTTATCATTTTCTCTTTTAAATTTTTATTTTTTATGGAGTTGATTATTTTGTTTGTGTTAAACTTTAAAAATATCCCTTGCAAATTGTGTAAAACTTCTCCTAAAAATAACTTATATTTCAGTTCTACCTCTTTGTTGTTTAAATACTCTACTATGCTGCTATAAAACTGTTGTTTTTTTACTATATCAAACTTATCTATGACAATATTATATGAAATACCTTTGATAGCATGTCTATATATTGATTGGAGTGCAAATATACTTTTATATCCATTAACCAATTCCCTAAATTTTCTTTTTACATAATCTTCATCACTATAGGTTGTAATAAAGTATCTACCATTTGTATTTTCATGCAAATGTGCTTCTACTTTATGTGAATTATATAAGTGTTTGGTAAAGTGTTCTAATATCCATATTTTTATAGCTGATATCTTTAAAAATCCTGGAGTAAATTGCTCTTTACTTATACCTTTACTCTTTGCCATATCATAAAAACCTGACCAAGTGGCTAAAAACTCATCAAAATGGTTTTTTACCAAATCTATATCCTTAGCATACCTCTTTGCTAATTTTTTCATAGTTTCATCTGTATTATAGAGATAAAAACTATCTTTTACATACCCATATCCTCTAAGACTAGGTAGAGATAAAGTAGTAGGATCTATTTTAAAAGGTCTCTTTTTATCAATTTTATGCTTTGGCTGTTTTTTCTTTATTGGTACAATTTTATTATCAATTTTTTTAGTTTTATGTTCTCTCTTATTGGCTCTATTGAAGAGTATAAGTAGAGCGATCGTCATAAAGATGGCAAAATAACCTATCAATTTTCTTTTTGTATTTCCTTTGCTTTTTTTCTCTTTTACTATTGGAGTATCTTTATCATCTTCTAAGCGAGTTTCTAAAAATACTACCTTATCATCATCTAAAACATTTAAAGCTTTATGCAAAAAGTAGATTATCTCTTGGTTATTTAGAGGATTTTGGGCGATAGAGATCAACTCCCAACCATCTTCGGCTTTATGAAGTTTGATCTCTATGTCAGTATCTTTAAAATGAAATATCCAAATGCTATCAAGATCATTTATCTTTTTTACAGGAATTAGCCAAGTATTGTTATATGTATCTATGATCCAATAGTGCCTATATGATACAAAAACATCTTGATATTTGCTCAACAACTCATCAAGCTTAAACTTTTCAATATCACTTTGTCTAATATGCTCTTTTACAAAACCCATAATAAATCTTTTAAATTACTACTCTTTACACCTTTATATCAGGTATTTTAGTAGCTTTGATCTCTTCATTATTTTGAACTTCATTTATCTTATTTTCCAATTTATTACTTATATCTCGCAGTACTAAAACCTCCTCTTTTGCTTTTGTAAGAGCTTCGGCTTTTAAAGTATCTATTTTACCCAAGGCTTCATCTATGTTTGAGAATGCCTCTTTTAATGACTCTACATTTAGAGTAGCTTTTCCAGCTTTTTCATATATTTTAGTGCCCTGCTCATTCATTTGCTTTGCATTATCTAGTATGAGTTCACTTGTAGCCTTTTTAGTTTTTTCAACAGCTTCGATAACATTTTTTTGATTTTCAAGTGCGACAAGCATACTAACACCTATCTCCAATGCCCTTTTTGTTACCGCTTTTACATTTGATATATTGTCTATCAACTCCCAGTTGGTATTGATGATAAAATCATTTGACAAAAATCCCTCTTGAGTTACGATAAGAATTTCATAAATACTTCTAATCTTCTTTTGAAGATTTAGCATAAGATTGTTTACATAAAACTCTTTCTCTTTACCATCTAACTTCTCTATATTATTCTCAATAGCATTTACAACTTGCTGCATAACAAGTGCTTTTCTTTGCAAATCTATTGCTGATTTTTTATATCTCTGCTTATCATGCTGTAATACTACATTATCATTTCTAAGTAGTTTTTCACTCTCATTTAATGAGTCCAAAATCTCCTCTATAAGCTCTGATGCGGATTTGAATTTTTTAAGATAGTTGTTGATAGGTGTAC
>JALVXV010000179.1 GCA_027038235.1 Campylobacterales bacterium
TGGTTTGCACTCAAATATACTTGCTAGTGATACATTGGTTATTGCCATGGGTACTAAAACCTCTAGTATAGTTGATTTGAGTGCTATGCCTTTGATGTTTAAAAAATAGAGTATGATTATTGATATTGTAGGTACTATTACAAACTTTATAGATATTGAAAAGCTTAATGTTTTTAATTTTATCTCTTTTATCTTTGCTTCATATAAAAATATACCAAAAATTAGTAACTGCATTATGATAGCCCCATAAGCTCCCATTTGCAAAGTTTTGAAAAATGATCTATTTATAGAAATATCAAAGATATTAAAAACTATAGCTATCAAAGATGCCCATATAATTGGCATCTTAAAAACATTTTTAAATGATTTTAAGATGCCAAAACTTCCTCTTGAGTAGATATAAGTACCTACCGTATAGACAAAAAACATACTCATCGTGTTTATCAAAGAGGTATAAATGACCGAACTCTCACCAAAAAGTGCCAATCCTAGAGGTATGCCAATGCTCCCTGTTACTCCTGTGATACTTGCCATAGAGACTATAGATATATCTTTTGGATCTTTGAAAAATTGTTTTGCAAGAGTAGTGCTAAGAAATAGTGCTATCAAAGATATAAAAAGATAGATAAAAGGGATTTTAATAATAGAAATATCGATCTTTTGAGTTAGTAGCCCCCAAAAAGCTAATATTGGGAGTAAAAAATAGATATTTAGCTTTACTAAAGTTTTTTCATCCATCCCCTCTTTAAACTTTGCTTTAGCAATATATCCTAGAATAACAAAGAAATATATAGAGAGGATGGATATAAAATTATCCAATTTTTGCTACTTTATCTTAAAGATACTTTTTATTTTCATCAGGTGTCAATTGTGGCCACAAAAGTTTTGTACCCCCAAGTATATGAAAATGTAGATGCATCACCTCTTGTCCACCATCTTCACCATTGTTTGCAATTAGTCTATATCCTCTTTGGTCAAGCTCTAACATCTTAGCAACCTCTTGGATAAATGGTGTCATCTTTGCCATCAACTGAGGTGTTATATCTTGAAACTTTTCTACATGCTTTTTTGGAATGACAAGTATATGAATAGGTGCTTTTGGGTTTATATCATGAAAAGCTAAAAACTCATCACTTTCATGAACTTTATTGCAAGGTATCTCACCTTGGACTATTTTACAAAATATACACATTTTAACTCCCTCTTAATGAGCTAAGAGCACAGAGCTAAGAGCTAAGAGCAAAAACAAAACTTTATAAATGCTCTAAGCTCTTTGCACTTGGCTCTAAACTTTTTTATTTGTATTATATCAAAAAAAACATAAGGGCACCTCTAAAAAACCTCATAAAGCCCGAAGGGAAGCAAGAAAAAGGGCAATCTTTCACAAGATAAATTTTCGAATTACCTTTGGGTAGTCCTTCAAATTTCTCTTGCAAAGTCTTACCCTTTTTCTTGCTTCTATCAATGTATAGGGTTTTTAGAGGTGCCCTTAATTGAATATTATTTGATTTTAGGGAGTTTTACTAAGGTTTAATATATTTTTTAGTAAAATATCTCCCCTAAATATAGATAATAAGGTAGAATAGTTGAAAAAATATATCCAAAAAATCAGATCTGCTTTGGACTTGGAGGAGCTTGAAAGGCTTAGGATCGAAGTATTTGGCAAGAAAGGGGTTTTAGCAGCTTCATTTGCAAAGCTAAAAACTTTAGCAAATGAGGAGAAAAAAGCCTATGCAAAAGAGATAAATAGCCTAAAGAGTGAATTGACTCAAATCTTTAATGAAAAAAAAGAGGAACTTATAAAAAATCACACCCAAAAGCTTATGCAAAAAGAGAGTGTGGATGTGAGTTTGTTTGATGCTACTTGTGAAAGTGGTGCATTGCATCCTGTTCAAGCTACTATGGATAAAATCATAGAATACTTTTTAAATATGAATTATGAGATACAAGAGGGTCCTTTAGTAGAAGATGATTTTCACAACTTTGAAGCTTTAAATTTACCTCAGTTTCACCCAGCAAGAGATATGCAAGATACTTTCTATTTTAAAGATGGAATGCTACTTAGAACCCATACCTCTCCTGTACAGATAAGAACTATGCTTTCAAAAAAGCCTCCTATTAGGATGATAAGTCCTGGTGCAGTTTTTAGAAAAGATTTAGATCTTACTCACACTCCTCAGTTTCACCAAGTTGAAGGACTTGTGGTAGAAGAGGGAGATAAAGTATCATTTGCTAACTTAAAATTTATTTTAGAAGATTTTTTAACCTTTATGTTTGGAGATGTAAAGGTAAGATTTAGACCAAGCTTTTTCC
>JALVXV010000180.1 GCA_027038235.1 Campylobacterales bacterium
AAAAGCCAGGCTCTTTGGCAATAAATTTAAAATAATTCCAAACGAAGACGAAATTTCTCAAAAACTGGCTTTCGTGGCTCTTGGCGCAGGTATGGGAGAAAAAAACAGCTTTGGAGCCGGGTTTTGTATTGGGAAATAAAAGTCTCAACCCCCTTTTATAAGAGAATATTTTAATACAAGGAACAAATAGATGAAAGTATATAAAAGTTTTAAGATAGCTGGAATTAACTATTATGAGGCACTCTTTGTTATTAATGAAATAAAAATAGGCGATAAACTTATTTTAAAGTCAGAAGATAATATATATGATGAGAATGCAGTTGAGATTTATTATAAAGATAAAAAGCTTGGATATATACCAAAAAGTGCTAATTATTCTATCGGTATAATTTTAAGAAAAGGTTGGGATATATTTGAATGCTTTGTACAAAGAGTAGATAGAGACAATTTAGAGATTGAAGTAGCAGTATTTGTGAAGGAAAGAGATGATAAATGATATACTTGATACTTTAGATATAGATTTTAAAAAAGCAATTATTGATAACTATCAGCTAAAAGATGGTTTGTATATTAGAGTGGGTAAAAATGTAGAATATTTTATTTATAAAAGAGTAAAAGGCAAAGATAGCAGTAAAGAGATAGGATTAAAAGATTTAAGTAAAGATATAAAAGTTAGTAAGTATGAGTGGTTTGCAAGAAGAGATTATATAAGTGTTTATCTCAACTCAAACAAAGCTATAGATCCACCAAAAAAGAAGATTCATAACAACAACTACCTTACACTTTTTGTAAAAGCAAAAGAGTTTAGCAAAGAAAATAAAGAGTATTTTGCTTTTAAATTGTATGATAATCTTAAAAGTTTTTCTTCCTTTGCTAAAAAGGAAGAAAAAGAGGTTATTGATAGTTTTAAAGATTATATTTTTGATAAAGAGAGACAAAAAGATGTTGAAAGAAAAAAAGAAAAATTTTTAGAAATTTTTGATGATATTTTAGAGCATAAAAAAGAGATAAAAGAGAATGAGTATATAAAAATATTTTTTGATGAAGATTTGCAAAAGTATGAAAATGAGGCAAAAATTTACTTTGCATTGAAAATTTTTAATAAAATTGAGACAATAAGAAGTATAGATGGGCAGATTTATGGTTTGAGTGATTTTAATATGAGGCTTAATGCTAAAAAGCCATATTTAGAGCATAAAACAAGAGGATTCGCTTTGCCTTTTATGGTAAAAAAAGATGAAATATTTGGTATAAAAAATTTATTTGACTTTTTAAAATATCAGAGTAATTTTTTATCAATCCAGCCTACAAGACATAAAAGTGGTCTATCTTTGATTAAGCACTCAAACAATGACCAAGCAGAAATTATTGATTTTGATATAGTGGTTAAAGAAAGCAAACTACAAAAGCCCTTTATTTTAAGAGATTTTCTTTTTGATAGTGAAGATAAAGTAATCGAAGATAGTTTTGTGCTTTTTAAAAGGGTTGATGAGATTTTTTATAATGGCAATTTAGAAAATAACCTATTTGGTGAAGTTTATTCAAAGTTACCGAACAGGCTGCAAAATCTTATATATTTAACACGAGATGCCTTGATATCTTTAAAAAAAGGAGAGATTAAACCACTGCTTAAAATAAATAAAAAATTTGCCAATGAGTTTATGCTTTATCACTTAAGGCAAGATAGATGGCAAAGAGCAAAAGAGGTGTTAAATCTAAAATTATCGCTTTTAGAGTATGAAGGAGAGAAGATGAATATAAAAGAGAGTTTAGAAAATATTGAGCAAAAGATAGAGAATTTAGAAGAGTTAAATGAAGAGGAGTTTTTTGTATTATCTGGACAGATTATTAAATATTTGCTTGATAAAAGTAAAAAGAGTGATAAAAGAGCAGATATGATTGAACCATTTTTAAGGGCAACAAAAAGCAAAAAGTTAAAACAAGAGATTGAAACTTTGTTTTTTACTTATAAACATGAAATCCCACTAAATTTTAAAAAGTTCAATAATGCTTTAGCTTTGGTTGAGGCTTACAAGTCAAATGAAAAGGTGCAAAAAGATAAACTTTTAGTTGGAATTTTGAGTGAGAATATTTTTTATAAAAAGGATGAAAAATGAAACGAGCTTATGGAGTAATAGGCATTAGAGCGATTATGAGTAACTGGAATGCGGATTTTACTGGCAGACCAAAAAGCACAAGTGAGGGAGAGATATTTGGTAGCGATAAAGCACTTAAATATCCGATGAAAAAGATGTGGGCTGATGAGGGTAAAAATGTAATGTATCTAAAAAGTTATATAGAAGATA